>JAEUQZ010000042.1 GCA_016788965.1 Anaerolineae bacterium
ATCCAGTGCCCGACGGTTGTGGGGGACGTTATAAGTCGCGCCCATGAAACAGCTGTGGAGCGGGCGGAGATCTCGCACGGTCGGTTCACGCAGGAGTTCGGGCAGGGTGGCGAGCGGCAGGAGTTGAACACAGGTGGCGGGATCGACGCGCTCGTAGATGCCGAGTTCATCCGGGGTGATGGCGGCCATGACGTTGGCGGATTGGAGGGCGCGGCGTTCGCTCTGGACTTTGCCGAAATAGCGGATGGTGTTGGCAAGGGAGGCGTCATGTTCGTGACGGAGCTGTTCTGGCTCGTAGTTGACCGAGCGGATCACCGTGCGAAGGCCGTGCGATCTCGCCAATCGCGCGGGCGCCCAGTGATAGCTCCCGTGACACCAGATAAGATCGGGCTGGAACTCGGCCAGGGTATCCTCGAATGCGCTCAGATACTTGGATTGGGCGTACTGCCAGGCCGCGCCATCGAGATAGGCGAGGTCGGTGAGGCGAGCAGGTTCCAGGCGGGCATGGGTGATGGGGACAACGGTGACTGGGAGGCCGCGGTCGGCATAGACCTGGGTGACGGCCTCGATGGGCTGAGCGGGCGTCGAAAAGGTGAAGGCTCGGACTTCATGACCGAGGTGTAGGAAGGTCTGGGCGTTTTTGAGGCGATCCTGCTCGCACGCGCCAAAGGCATTCAGGCGAACCAGATGCGGATTGGCGACCAGGATTCGCATCAGTGAACCGGCTGAATCAGTTCTGGGGAATCATTGCCGGGACGGTTCACGGCTTTGGATACGGGATAGGCGACCAGATCATCCTCGGCATACGGACGCATCAAGCCGGTCAGCAGGCCGGAAGGCTCCTCGTTCGGCGAGAGCCACAGCGGATAGTCTTCGCGGCGGAGGATGACGGGCATGCGCTCGTGGTAGGCTTTCATGAAGGTGTTGGCTTCGGTCGTGAGGATGGTGCAGGTGCGGATTTCCCCGCCGCCCGGCTCCTGCCAGATTTCCCAGAGGCCGGCCATGCCGAAAAGCTGTCGTCCCTGACGGTGGATGAAGAGGGGTATCTTGTCCTTACCCTGCTGCTGCCACTCGTAGAAGCCATCGGCGGGGATGATGCAGCGGCGGCGGCGCAAGGCTGAGCGGAAAGACGGTTTTTCGGCGGCGGTTTCCGAGCGGGCGTTAATCATACGGGCGGCCATGGAGTCATCCTTCGCCCAGGAGGGGATCAACCCCCAGCGGTGGAAGGTGAGTTCGCGCGCCTTTTCATTGGTGATGACCGCGACGGGCTGGGTGGGGGCGATGTTGTAGCGCGGCTGAAACTGCGCGGGCAGCGTCAGCAGGTCAAAACTCTGCTGGATGGCCTGAAGGTCTGCCGTCAGGACAAATCGACCACACATACGGCGCTCCTCTTGTCAACGCTTCTTGGCATCCGACCGACCCAACTCGCTGATCTGGCGGATCATCGCCAGCCCCGCCAAACCGAGGCCGATGACATCGCCTGTCGAGGCGCGGCTGCGCTGGCCGCCGTGCTGGAGCAGGTCATCTTCAGCGGCGCGGTTGTAGAGATAGGCGGCGAGCAGTCCGAAGATCGCGCCCAACAGCCCGCCCATGATGAAGGACTGAGATTTCCAATCAGATGGTGTGTTCGGAGGTTGAGTCATTTGGGTTCCTCACTGCTTTTCTCGGCATCTGGGGTTTCCGGTGGATCAAAGATGCCGAGGAGGCGATCAAAAAAAGCCCAACGGATACCGATTCCGGCCACGCGACGACCAATGTCGTGTTTGATATCGGCGATCTGTCCCGTGAAGTGCTGAACGAAGTCAGCGGCCTTGTTCATTGATCGGGACGAGGCGCGTTGCGCGCTGTTCATGGCTCCGATCAAGGCGAAGAGGATGACGCAGATCAAAAACAGGCACAAGATGGATGGGCACAACAGGAAAATCATCCCCATCCAGTCGGCCACGAGGGCCACCTGTGCCCGCTGGGGGAACAGCAGCACCACCGCGACGGCTGCCAGGAATATGACAGCGGTCACGATCATCGGTAGAATGACGTGAACGCGGGTTTCGCGCCGATGGATCTTGGCAAAGTTGGGCCGTTCTGACGGCGATGTGGGTTGGTTTTTCATAGCACACTTGTCCATCTATTGTAACGCAGCCGTGCGTATCCGAAAAGCACTGTGGTTCACCGATGATCGATAACACGCCAATCAAGCAGCGTCTCCAGATCACCTTTGGCAAATTCGATGCGTTGATTTACATCAGCAATCTGGATGTCGCCAAGCTGTGGGAGCGGGTTCTCCGGCGGGCCGATCTGCCTATTCTGTACTCGGAGGGGTTTAATCCGCGTCCGAGGATCGCGCTGGCGTCGGCGCTGCCGCTTGGCATCTCCAGCGAATGCGAGGTGCTGGACGTGGCGATGCGGACGCCGATTTCACTGGAAGGATTGATCGAGCGGCTGCTGGCGACCAGTCCGAGCGGGCTGCGGATTTACCGGGTGGACGAGGTTCCGGTACGCAGCCCGACACTACAAACCCTGGTTCGCAGCGCGGAATACCGAATCGAACTGGACGAAGCTGTGGATCGAGCAGCGTTGGAGGAGCGGATCGCGCAACTGCTTCGGCAGCCCACGGTGATCCTGATGCGGGAACGGAAAGGGCAGGCGGTTCCGACGGATGTCCGACCGCTGATCTATGAGGTGAAGCTGGACGGTACTGGCGATCTGCTGGCGCATCTAGCGGTGGGGGATCAAGGTAATTTGCGGCCAGATGAACTAGGGGCGCTGCTCGAATTGAGTGATGCGGTGGTCAGCGTGCATCGATTCCGACTGCACATCGACCGCGCGTGAGACGGGCTATGATAGAATGAGCGGTCTACTGGCAAACAGACTTAAGGCATGACCATGAATTCCCATCTGCATATTGCCCCGGAAGTTGCCGACGCGCTGCATGAGCAGCGGCCGGTTGTCGCCCTGGAATCGACACTGATCACTCACGGACTGGCTTATCCTTCCAATGTTGAAACCGCGCTGGCGATGGAAGCAGCCGTCCGGGAAAGCGGCGCGGTTCCGGCCACGATTGCTGTGCTGGGCGGACAGATCACGGTTGGGTTGTCGCATGACGAGGTGGAGCGGCTGGGGGCACTGCCGACCGGAACGGTACGGAAGTGCAGCCGCCGTGATCTCTCGATTGCGGTTGGGTTGGGAGAGGACGCGGCTACGACGGTCGCCGGAACGATGATCGTGGCGCACATGGCGGGGCTGCGGGTCTTTGCCACGGGGGGTATTGGGGGCGTACACCGGGGGCATCCGTTCGACGTGTCCGCTGATCTGATCGAATTGGGACGGACGCCCATCGCGGTGGTGTGTTCAGGGGCTAAGTCGATCCTCGATTTACCGCTGACTTTGGAAGTTCTGGAAACGCAAGGCGTACCCGTGATTGGGTACGGGATCGACAGCCTGCCGTCGTTCTATACGCGCAGCACGGGACTGCCCATCGATGCGCGAATCGAGCGACCGGAACAGGCGGCGCGGATCGTCGAAGCGGCACATGCACTGGGGATGCAGCACGGTATTCTCTTCGCTGTGCCCGTGCCTGCGGAAGAAGAACTGCCGTATGAACAGGCTGAAGCGGCGATCCAACAAGCTACGGACGAAGCCGAGGCGCAGGGGATTCACGGCAAAGCAGTCACGCCGTTCGTGTTGAAGCGGGTCAGTGAGATTACGGGGGGTGAGTCTAAACGCGCTAATGTCACGCTGCTGGTCAATAATGCCCGCGTGGGTGGGCAGATCGCCGCGGCGCTCTCTGAACTGGAAACGACGACAATTCCTGTGCGCTGAACCCGGCTAACGCTTGCCGCCCGTGGAGGCTTCCTGGGGGCGAACTTTGCCGCTCCAGGTGTGGCGCGTGACGACATGCAGCGTCAGTTGATCGAGCTTGTCGAAGCGGCGCTGGCAGTAGGGACAGGTCACGGGTGAGTCGGGTTGGGATGCGCTGTAGGAGGGTGAGGCGGGTTTGTTGGTGGACACGATATTCGATCCAGTTCGTTGAGAATAGTCGTTTGAAACTATTATATGACCGGTTTCAGTTAATGATTCCGGTCGGTTTTCCGAGAATCCTTAAGGTTTTCAATTTAGCCTAACGGTTTGTGCCGCAGCCAGTCGGCCACAGCCTGAATGATTTCGTCGGCGTTGAGATCGGGCAGCGGGTCAACCGACTCCAGTTCGTCTTCGGTGAGCGACGATAACATGCGTTCCAGACTGGGAACCAGCGCAGCAATGGGCGCAAGGCGATCAATGAGCAGGGCGATGTAGTAGGTGGCCTGGAAGAGCGGAAAGATCAGCAGATAGGCCCGATCCAGGGAAACCAGAACCATCTGCGTGCGTCCGAGTTCCAACTCATCCGCCAGACTTTGCGCCAGGACATCCATTGCCTGAAGCATGGAAGGCAGCAGCTCATCATCATTGCTGACGGCAAGGGATGACCGCAGCAAACGACCCTGCTGATCGACGACCATGACCGCGCGAATGTAGCGATTCGTGCCGAGCGTCTGGAACCAGTTCATGTTCCTTCGCGTCCCCACAAATAGATCATCAAGTCCTGTTCCAGCGTTGGCGCCCCCAGACTGTGCAGGATCGGCAGAATCTGTGCCCGGTGATCGGATCCGTGATTTACGACATGGATGAGTATCTGCCACATCGGATCGTGCTTCCAGCCGCCGCGATGGGGCAGGTCGTAGTCGATGACGCGATCCAGGTCGTCTTCCCGGAGAGTCCCGACGAACTGCAACATAGCCAAAGCAACTTGCTCCCACCTTGCGCGAGTCAAAGCTCTGGTGGTGAAATCACTTTCAAGCACTCGATCCGGCAACGGCGTACCCTGCATACGGGACATCCAGCGCGAGTCCGCATTGATGAGGTGGACATAATGATTGCGGATCGATCCCAGAGAATAGTCCACATCCTGGACGAACTGCTCGTCGGTGACGTGATCGATGCAATCCCATACCTTTGAGTGTACGGCATAATTGTAGTTGTAGAGCGTAGAAATCACGGGCAATTTCATGATTTTCACATTCCTCTGATTTGCCAGAGTTGGAGTCCCTGATCGCAGCCGATGACCAGCGTTGTTCCATCGGCGCTCAGACGAGCCAGGTCGGGCTGGCGACCACAGGGACGATACTCGCCCAGGTCGATCCGCTTCCCCGAAAGGGTGTCCCAGGCGACAATGACTGGTTCCCGCCCCACATTGACGCCGATGATGACATCTCCGCCGAGGGCCAGCAACAGGAATGGTATGAACTGGTTTTCGAGAGGACGAACCAGGCGGGTTTCGCTGGTCTCGAAGTCGAGCCAGTGCAGGGCAGCGTAGTCTCCATCCGCCCAAGCGAAATAGCGCCCATCGGGGGTGATCTGCGCCGCGCCGGGGATCGAATCGATCTGCGCCGAGGCGGTGACGCAGCCGTTTTCCAGGTTCCAGCGTTTGGCGAGGTTCGTCCGGGTGGTGGTCACAGCCAGTGGCGGCAGGATGCGCCCAACGCGGAAGAAGGAGTCGGGGTCGTTCTCCGGCCCGGACAGCAGGTCACGCGGATCATCGGTGTCATAACCCAGATGGATGGGGGCGCGGCTGTCCCAATAGACGGCCTGGTAGAAGCTGGTGACATAGCGCAGACTGGTTTCTGCTGACTCCATTTCCAGCCAGAAGGTGGAATCGCCCCAAATCCGAAGTGGGTAGTCGGCAGTGGCAGCGCGTTTGATTCCCAGAAGTGATCCATCCAGGCGTTGAAAGGCGACATAGACGGCCTGTCCGTCGATGTGGGCGGAGATCAAGGCATGGCCGATGCTGGTGAAGGCGGCATCAATGACAGTAGCGGGCAAGCCGTCAGTGCCGGGGACGGTGTAGGTTGCGGCGACCTGGCCGTTGGTGTCCCAGATGACAAGGGCGTTGTCCCGGTTGATGCTGGCAAGGTAGGCCGCAGTGAGGTGCAGGGCGAACCAACCGTTGTCGATGCGGCCAGCGGCGGCTTCAAAGTCGGCAAAATCGATCTGAACGACTGGTTTCAACCGGGCGATGTTGTCGTGGGTGATGACTTCGGGTGTAGGTGGTTCCGGTTGGGAGGATACACTCCAGACGTTGAGGATGACGATCAGAATGCAACCGAGTGCTATCCAGCCAGGCCAGCGGCGGCTATAATGATGAAGTCGATGAGCAAAATTCAGGGAACCCATGATGCAGGTTAATCCAATCGAACGGCAACTCCGACGGATTTTACTCCAGGTCGAGAAACCTGGCCGCTATGTGGGCGGGGAGTTCAACAGCGTGGTCAAGGATTGGGATGCGATTGACTTCAAGGTTGCGCTGGCCTTTCCCGATCTTTACGACCTGGGGATGTCCAACCTGGGGATCATGCTGCTGTACGAGCAGATCAACGGCCAACCCGATATGCTGGCTGAGCGGGTTTTCGCGCCGTGGGTGGACCTCGAACAGAAGATGCGCGAGCGGGGCATTCCCCTCTATGGGTTGGAGAACAAGCGATCCCTGCGCGAGTTCGACCTGATCGGGTTCAGTTTGCCCTACGAGCAGCTTTACACGAACGTCCTGAATATGCTCGATCTGGGAGGTATTCCGGTACGGTCGGCGGAACGGGATGAGCGTTATCCGCTGGTCATCGCGGGCGGCCATGCCTGCTACAACCCGGAACCAATGGCCGACTTCATCGATGCTTTTGTGATCGGTGAAGGCGAAGAAATCATCGTAGAGGTGGCGCGGACACTCCAGATGATGCGCGGCCAGAGCCGGTTCGACCAACTGCGGGCTATCGCGCGGATTCAGGGCATGTATGTGCCGAGTTTCTACGATGTGCGTTACCATGCCGATGGCACGGTGGCTGAGGTCAAGCCGACTGTGCCGGAAGCGCCGGCGCGAGTCCTCAAGCGGATTGTGCCGATCCTGCCGAAACCGTTCACACGGTTTCTGATCCCGAATATCGACACCGTGCATAACCGTGCCCCAATCGAGATCATGCGGGGCTGCACGCGGGGCTGCCGCTTCTGCCATGCCGGGATGATTACCCGCCCAGTCCGGGAGCGGCCCGTGCCCGAAGTGATGGAAGCCATCGCCGAGATCATTGCCAACACCGGGTTCGAGGAGATCAGCCTGCTGAGTCTATCGTCCTCCGACTATGTGTATGTTCATGAACTGGCAACCGCGATCCACGAGAAATATCACGATTCCGGGCTGAGCATCAGCCTGCCCAGTCTGCGGATTGAATCGGCCAGCGCCGATCTGCTGGATAAGCTGGGCGATACGCGGCGCAGCGGGTTCACGTTCGCCCCGGAGGCGGCCACCGAGAAGATGCGCGACATCATCAACAAGTACGTGTCCGACGATCAGGTGTTGGAGACGGCGCGGGCGGTGTATTCACGAGGCTGGCGGACGATCAAATTCTACTTCATGATCGGGCATCCTGAAGAGACGCTGGAGGATGTGCAGGCCATCGTGGATTTGTGCAAGGCGACCCTGCGAGAAGGTCAGAAGATCATGGGTGGCAAGGCCAACGTCAACGTGGGGGTGAGTACGTTCATCCCCAAGCCGCACACGCCGTTCCAGTGGGTTCCGCAGGATAGGCATGAGCAGGTGCGCCTCAAGCAGCGGCTGCTGAAGGATCAGCTTCGAGGACACGGACTGCATCTACGCTGGAACACCATCGAAGACAGCGAGTTCGAGGGGATCATGGCGCGGGGCGACCGGCGGCTCGGCGCGGCTATTTACCGGGCGTGGCAGATGGGCTGCAAGTTCGATGCCTGGCAGGATCATCATCACCATGAACGCTGGCTGCAAGCCCTGGAGGAGATGGGTCTCTCGGCGCAGTTCTATACACACCGGGAACGGGCGCTGGATGAGGTCTTCCCGTGGGATCACATCGACGCGGCGGTACATAAGAAGTTCCTGGTCGAAGATTACCTGATGAGCATCAAAGGCGAGACGCGGGTGGACTGCCGCGACCAGTGCTTCGCGTGCGGTATCCTGCCTAAGTTCAAAGAGATGCGGTCGCAGACAGATGAAATGGCGTGGGAATGCCCGCCGGTGAAACCGATCCACGAGCGCAAACGCGCAGGCAATGACGGCGAGCGCACGCCGAACGTGGCGCTGATCGGGTAGAATCAGGCAGCGTATACGGGAGCCTGTGAAACTGATATAATCCCGCCCGAATTCGGGAGGATACAATGCGGATTCGGGTTCAAGGTCAGCGGCCGTTGAACGGAACCTACCAACCTGCGGGGAATGCCAATGCTGCGATGGCGCTGCTGGCGGCCGCATTCCTGACCGATGAGCCAGTCACGCTGCACAATGTGCCGCGTACCAGCGCCGTCGAGGTGATGCTGAGCGCGGCGGCTGGATTGGGCGTGGAGCTGAACTGGCAGGAACCGACCGCGCTCACCCTTCGTGCCGCGCAGATTTCACGCCGCAGCCTGACGCTGACGGATACCAACGGGCTGGTCAGCATGATGCTGGTGCTGGCTCCAATCCTGGCGCGGCGGCAGTATGTCCGCATTGAAATCGACTACCCCCTGAACCGCATACGGACGCATCTGGAGGCGCTGCGCGACCTGGGCCAGGACGTGACGGCCACGCCTTCGGCAATCGAGTGCAAAGCGGTCAACTGGGATCGCAGAGAGATCATCCTGACACAGACCAGTGTCACGGCGACGAGCATGGTGATGATGCTGGCCTGCGCGTTGGGGAAAGAGACGATTGTCTACAACGCGGCCTGCGAGCCGCATGTTCAGGCGCTGGCTCATCTCCTGTGCGATATGGGCGCGCATATCGAAGGCAGCGGGTCGAATGTGCTGCGGATTATCAGCCCGCCGACGCTTTCCGGGGCGGAGGCAACGATCTTCCCCGACCATATCGAAGCAGCGAGTCTGGCGGGGATCATCGCGTTGAGCGGCGGTCGAGGGGAAATCACCGGGGTGGGGCGCGGTGAGATGCAGATGATCGTCAAAACATACCGGCAGCTCGGCATCCATCTGGATGTCGATGATCGGGTGATTTATGTGCCGCGACATGAGAAGATCATGCTGTCGGAACGCGACGAAGATCAAGACCTGGCGGTCGAGACCTCGCCGTGGCCGGCTTTTCCATCCGATCTGGTCGCCATCGCTACCGTGATTGCGACTCAGGCACGGGGAACCTCGCTCATTCACGAGAAGCTGTTCAATAACCGCCTGCTGTTCATCGACAAGCTCAAGGCGATGGGGGCGCAGATTGTGCTGTGTGATCCGCACCGCGCAATCGTGGTTGGTCCCACGCCGCTGCACGGCATCTACATGGATACGCCGGATGTGCGGGCGGGTTTAGGGATGGTGGCGGCGGCGTTGATCGCTCAAGGGGAGTCGATCATCGACAATGCCCAGGTGATCGAGCGGACGTTTGCGGGGGTTTTGACGCGGCTGAAAGCGCTGAACGCGGAGATCGTGCTGGAATGACGACGGCTGCCCGCGTTCGAGAGGACACCATCAGCCTGGGTGGGATCGCCATCCATCAGGCGGTACTGGGCGAGGGCGAGCCAGTGGTGCTGCTGCATGGCTGGGGCGCGAATCTGGGATTGATGATTCCACTGGCGGAGCGGCTGGCCGGGTTGCGATTCTGCTGCTACGTTCCAGAGATGCCCGGCCACGGACAGAGCGGACTGCCTCCCACGGCCTGGTCGGTGCATGATTATGCGAGGCTGGTCGTGCAGTACCTCGACCATCACGAACTCGACTCGGTGCTGCTGTTCGGGCATTCGTTCGGTGGAAGATTGGGACTGGTGCTTGGGGCAGAGTATGGGGATCGCGTCCGCAAGCTGGCGTTGGCCGACAGCGCCGGAGTACGACCACGGCCGTCAAGGGTGGGGCAGCTTCGGCTGAAGAGCTACCGCGCCGCGCTGAATACATTGAAGGGTATCGGTTTATCAAGCCAGGCGGAACGACTGCGGACATGGTATACCAACCGCTACGGTTCGGCAGATTATAAGGCCGCGAGCGGTGTGATGCGGGAGACGTTCGTCAAGGTGGTGAACGAGGATTTGCTGCCGCTGGCGGCGCGCATCCAGGTTCCAACGCTGCTGCTCTGGGGCGACCAGGACAGCGCTACCCCGTTGTGGCAGGGGCAACTGCTGGAAAAGACGATCCCAGATGCGGGGCTGGTGGTCTGGGCGGGGGCAGGGCATTACAGCTACCTCGACCGTCTGGCCGATACTACTCAGGTTCTGAATCATTTCTTCAAGTGATTTGCGGTCTCCATCATGACCATTGAAACTACCATCATCGCGCTGATCTGGATTGTGGGGGCGTGTTTGCGGATTTACCGCCAGGCGCGGTTCTACCAGATCGAGGAATATATGAGCGGCCGCTACCTGCGCTGGGTGGTGGCGCGGCGAGATCGCTGGCTGCCGACGCGACCGGTTGCAGCGGTGCTGATGGGAATCGTGCTGGGAGTTGTGTTGACGGAAGCGCCGGGCAGTTTCATGCTGACGGCAATCAGCGCGGTGAGCGCGGCTGTGGCCGTCTGGCCGCCAAACGAGGGCGAGATCAAGAAGAGCTTCAAGCCCACCGCGCGAGCCAAACGGCTGCTGGGGGCGGCATTCGTCCTGTCGGCTGTGATGATGCTCGCGTTGGTGTGGCTGATTGGTCAGATGCGGCTGTCTGAGATCGGCGAGGTGCGCTACGTGGCAGTGATGCTGGCCGGGCTGGTGGTGTACCTGGGTGCGCCGCTGCTGTTGGTAGGCGGAAATCTGGCGATGCAGCCCGTCGAGGCGCTCTTCCGGCGGCGGTTCATCCAGCGGGCGGAGAAGGTGCTGAAGGCCGTGCATCCGACGGTGGTCGGGATCACAGGGAGTTACGGCAAGACCAGCACCAAAACCTATCTGGCGCATATCCTGAATGGGCGCTACAAAGCCTACCCGACACCGAAGAGTTACAACACACTCATGGGTGTGTGTATCGCCATCAACAACGATATCGCCACCGATCACAGCATCGAATACTTCATCTGCGAGATGGGGGCGTATATCCCCGGCGAGATCGAGCGGATTTGCGAACTGACGCATCCGTCGATCAGCATCGTGGTCGAGGTGGGGCCGCAGCATCTGGAACGCTTCGGGACGCTGGAAAACATCGCCATCGCCAAGTACGAGATCATCAAGGCGCTGCCGCCGGACGGGATTGGTATCTTTAATTGGGACAATCCGTATGTGCGGGAGATGTACCAGCGCGGGTATCCGCAGACGCGGCTGGCGGTCTCGAAAATGGTCGATCCGGCCAATCCACCTGCCGACGGCCCGCGCTTCATCGCGTCCGAGGTCAGCGAGTCGCTGGAAGGGCTGGCGTTCAACGTTACGGATACCGTGACGGGAGAATCGGCGCGATTCGAGACGCCGCTGTTGGGCGGACACAACGTCACGAATGTGCTGCTGGCGACGGCAGTGGCGGTGCAGGAAGGGATGAAGCTCCGGGAGATCGCGCTGCGGGTACGCGGTCTGAAACCCGCCGAAAGCCGGCTCGTCCGGCAGACGACACCGCAGGGCATCACCATCATCAACGACGCCTACAGCGCCAATCCGGTCGGGATCGCCCACGCGCTGCGGGTGCTTTCGATGCACCAAACTGGGCGGCGACTGCTGATTACACCGGGTATGGTCGAATTGGGGCCACTGCAAGAGCAGGAGAACCGCAAACTGGGCGAAATCGCGGCGCAGCACGCCAGCGATGTGATCCTGGTAGGAGCCAAGCAGACGCACCCGATTCAGGAGGGGCTGCTCAGCGCGGGGTTCCCGGCAGAACGGGTACAGGTCGTGGAGACGCTGGCGGAATCAGTTCAGTGGTATCAGAGCAACCTGAAGGCCGGGGATACCGTATTATTCCTGAACGATCTGCCCGATACGTATTCCTCCTGAAGGAGCGGCATGGACAATCTGCAACCGATTACGACGCTGCTGGTCATCATAGTGATGATTGGCTCGTTTCTGCTGTCATTCATCCCGATTCTGCCCGGCCCGATCATCCCGTGGGTGGTGGGAATGGCCTTCGGCATTCTGAACGGATGGCAGCGGTTGACCCCGGCCACGGCAGTCGTCATGACGGCGCTGATGGTGATTGGGGCGACGGCGGACTACTGGCGGCCGCTGCTGGGCGCGAAGACAGGAGGCATGACGTGCCGGACTTCGCTAGGGAGCATGATCGGAGGGATCGCGGGGACAGTGCTGATCCCGATCCCGCTGTTGGGCACGCTGATCGGCTGTATCGCCGGAGCGCTGGTGGTTGAACTGCTCCAATTTGGCGATCTGCGACGGGCGCTGGCGGCGGGGCAAGTGGCGCTGAAGCTGTTCATCATCGGTTATGCGCTGAACATCGCGCTCAGTTTCGCTATCCTGCTGACATTTCTCATCAGCCTACTGACCACGGCTTAACCCTGACGGAAGCCCATCCCAGACGGTAGAATAGCAACCATGTGAAACCGCATGGGCGTGCTTGAACGCGCCTGTCTGAGTGGGAAGAAGCGCATGAGTTCAAAGCGAACGACGACGGTCGGCGTCATTTTCGGTGGGCGCAGTGTCGAACACGATGTGTCCATCGTCACGGGTCATCAGGTCATGCGGGCGTTCGACGCCGAACGCTTCGAGGTCGTCCCGATCTACATCGACCGGCAGGGGCGCTGGTACACCGGGGAGCCGCTGCGGGAGCTGAAGAACTTCCAGAATGAAGTCGTGAGCCTGAAGGGCGTTCACAGCGCGATTCTCTCGCCGAGTACGCAGCATCACGGGCTGATCGTCAATCCGACGGCGGGGCGCTTCGAGAAGAGTGAACTGCTGCGGCTGGATGTGGTTTTCCCGACCATTCATGGCTCCCATGGAGAAGATGGAACGCTCCAGGGACTGCTGGAAATGGCCGACATTCCCTATGTCGGCTGTGGGGTGCTGGCTTCGGCGGTGGCAAACGACAAAATCCTGTCGAAGATCGCGCTGAGCCAGCAGGGAATCCCGATTGTGGAGGCGGTCTCGTTCTCGCGCGGGGAGTGGCTTGAGGCGCCGGATCGGGTCATCAGCCACATCATCCACGCGCTGCGCTATCCCATGTTCATCAAGCCGGCCACGTTGGGATCGAGTATCGGGATCGGAAAGGCCGCGGATGAAACGATGCTGCGGGCGCACATCGAAGTGGCGCTGAGCTTCGACCGACGAGTGCTGGTGGAAGCGGCCGTCGAAGATGCGGTCGAGATCAACTGCGCGGTGCTGGGCGCGGAGAATGCGATCCAGGCATCGGTGCTGGAGCAGCCGGTTTCCTGGGATGATTACCTGACTTTCGAGGAAAAGTACACCCGCGGCGGTGGCGGGATGAAAAGCGCCGAGCGGCTGATTCCGGCCCCACTGGATGAAGACCTAACGGCGAAGATCAAGGGATACGCGATTCAGGCTTTCCGCAGCCTCGATGGGCGCGGGACAGCGCGGATCGATTTCCTGGTGAAGCCCGAACAGCACGAGGTGTATCTCAACGAGATCAACACGATGCCGGGATCGCTGGCGTTCTATCTGTGGCAAGCGCAGGGCATGACGGCGCGGGAAGTCGTCGAACGGCTGGTGGAATTGGCGCGGGATGCCTATGCCGAGAAGCGGCAGAACAGCTACGATTACCAGACGAACCTGGTTCAACTGACGCAGATGCGCGGTCTGAAGGGCGTCAAGGGCACGAAAGGCAGCGCGGCTGCCCCCTAATTGGGTTTGCGGCCGTTGGCACTTATGGACGGTTTGCGCTGCCCGACGAAGCGGTAGCCGATGCCATACTCGTTCTGGATGTAGGTCGGGGCTTGGCTGTCCGGTTCGATCTTGCGGCGCAGATGCGAGACATAAATGCGCGGGTAGTGATGCTCGCTATGGTATTCCGGCCCCCAGACAGCCCCTAAAAGCTCCTGAAAAGTCAGCACTTCCTCACGGTGGCGGATCAACGTCGCCAGCAGGCGAAACTCGGTCGGGGTCAGGCGGACTTCCTGACCGCGTATCTCGACGCGCCGGGAGATGGTATCGACCATCAGATAGGGGTCTTCATAGAGGGCGGCGTGCGTAATGGATCGCTCTGCACTCATGGGGCGGGCACGGCGGAGCAAGGCCTTGATGCGGGCATGGAACTCGATATGGCGCAGGGGCTTGAGCATGAACTCGTCGGCTCCCAGATCAAGTCCCTGAGCGATCTGCTGTTCGGTAACGGGACGGGCGGTCATCATCAAAATGGGGACTTCCGAGAGCACACGGATGCGCTGGCAAACGGTGGTTCCATCCATGAAGGGCATGGCAATATCGAGCAGGATCAGGTCTGGGCGGGTAGCATGGAAGAGGCGAAGCCCTTCGAGGCCATTGTTGGCTGCAACAACCTCGTAGCCTTCACGGATCAGATCCCGTGAGAGCAGTTTGGTGAAGGCCAGGTCGTCTTCGATGATCAAGATTCGTATGGGCATAGCGTGGTTTCTCGATACTTGACGTACCTGAAGAAAGCGTAAAGCCGCCACCTTGCGAGATGATAACGCGCAAGGCTGTGGTTACAATACAGGCGGTCTTTGTGCTAGACTATGGCCGCCTGAACATCAGCTAAACGGATACCGCTGTGCCCTATCAATCAAGCGGGGGACGTCGCAACAACGTACAACTTGGGGTGGGCCGCTCGGTCTGGGGCGGTACACCTGCCCCGGCTATCCCAGAGCAGACGCTTGACGGCATTCCTGGCTGCCTGGCCTGGCTGGCGCTGCTGCTGTCGATCATCAGCGCGATTGCTTTTCCACGCGCGCTGCTGTTGATCGCGGCGTGCATTGGGTTCTACTCGGCGATTCGGTTTCTATTCGCCGGGATCGCCAATGTGCGCGGGCTGCGCCTGATCCGTCAGTGGGAGCGGACGGACTGGTTCGAGAAGTACCAGCAGGACGCTCCTGAAAATGCGCTGGACTGGGAGGCAGTGCATCATCTGGTCATCGTCCCGAACTACAAGGAACCTGTCGAAATCCTGGAGAAGACGCTCCAGAACCTGGCCGGGCAGCGGGATGCGAGGCAGCGCATGAGCGTGGTGCTGGCGATGGAGGCCGCGGAGGAGGGCTGCGTCGAAAAGGCGGAGCATCTGGTGCGGGGCTATCGACAGTGCTTCAAGAACCTGTTCTTCACGGTACATCCACGCGGCTTGCCGGGGGAGATGCAGTGCAAGTCGTCGAATGAAGCGTGGGCGGCGCGGTGGGGCAAGCGCAAGCTGGTGGACGAGATGAGGATCGATATCGACCGCATCGTGGTGACGACCCAGGATGCGGATACGCTCTGGCACCGAGATCACTTTTACGCGCTGACCTATCTCTTCGCTACGACGCCGGAACGCTATCTGCGCTTCTGGCAGGCTCCGATCCGATACCACACGAATATCTGGGAGATCAATCCGCTGCTGAGGATCGTGAATGCGTACTCGACGGCGTTCGAGCTGGCTTATCTGGCGGCTCCGTGGTGGATTCCGATGCCGATGTCCTCGTATTCGCTGAGCCTGAAGCTGCTGGATGTCTCCGGCTACTGGGATGGCGATGTGATCGCGGACGAGTGGCACATGTTCATCAAGGCGTACTTCGTCCGAGAGGGACAGGTCAAGCTGGATCGGGTTTTCCTGCCGTTTTCAGCCACGGCGGTGACGGGGGAAACGCTCTGGCAAGCGATCAAGAATCGCTACCAGCAGACGCTGCGGCACGCCTGGGGAAGCAAAGAGGTCGGCTATATTGTCGCCAAGATGCTGGAACACCCAGAGGTCGAATTCGGGACTTCTTTCAAGCTGTTGTTCCGGGTGGCACACGATATTCTGCTGGCGGGGGCGGGGTGGATCATTCTGACGGCTGGGGCGCAGCTTCCGCTGGTGTTCAATCCATCGCTGCTGGGGCAGGTGGTACAGGAGGGGTTCAGCAACCCGTCCTATGCGCTCATCAACCTGTCTTTCGTGCTGGTGTCAATCCTGGGGATCGTGTTCTGGTATCAGGATGTGATCGTGCGGCCGCCGCGACCGCGACCCATGACGCTGCGGGAACGGGTGTATACGCTGCTGAGCTTTCCGCTGCTGCCGATTCTGACGCTGATCTTCGTGGCGGTGCCCACGCTCCAGGCGCAGACGCGGCTGCTGATGGGGATACCGCTCCGGTTCCAGGTCAGCAAGAAGCTGTGAAGGGCATTTTCACCGGCATGACTTGAGGAGTTCATCATGGCAAAGGTCGGATATATCGGGTTGGGGATCATGGGCGGCGCGATTGCGCGGAATCTGCTGAAGGCGGGGCATGAGCTGGTCGTGCATAACCGGAGCCGGCAGAAGGTAGACGATCTGGTGGCGCTGGGGGCAAAAGCAGCGGGGAACCCACGCGAGGTGGCCGAGCAGGTCGAGTTCGTATTCACGAACCTGCCGGATTCCCCAGATGTCGAGGCGGTGGTGCTGGGGAAAGACGGGATCATCGAGGGGGCGCACAGCGGGCTGGTTTACATCGACAACAGCACGATCAAGCCGGAGACGGCGCGGATGCTGGCCGAGCGGCTGACCGAGGCAGGGATCGAAGCGCTGGATGCTCCGGTGAGCGGGGGAGACGTGGGAGCGCGGAACGGGACGCTGACGATCATGGCGGGTGGATCGCAGGGGGCGTTCGACCGGGCAGTTCCGCTGTTCCAGGCGATGGGGAAGGCCTGGGTGCTGGTGGGGGAGAGCGGGGCGGGGCAGATCGCGAAGGTGTGCAACCAGATCATCGTCGGGGCGCAGATGGCCGCGATGGGCGAGGCGCTGATTACCGCGCAGAAGGCGGGGGTCGATCCAGCGCGGATGGTCGAGGCGATCAAGGGTGGGGCAGCGCAGATGTGGACGCTGGATGTGAAGCCGCCGCGGTTGTTCGCGGGGAACCGGCAGCCGGGGTTCAAGGCGCACATGCAGCATAAAGACCTGGGGATCTGCCTGGACACGGGGAAGACCTACGGGATTCCGATGCCGCTGACGGCTGCGATCCAGCAGCTTTACACGACGATGCTCCAGTACGGGGAGGCCGATCTGGATAACAGCGCGGTGGTGGGGGTGTACGAGCGGCTGGCGAATGTGAAGCTGAAGGAAAGTGGATGAGTTAATAAAGAGTTGATGGTTGGTAGTTAATAGTTGATAGATCAATGAAATTGGGTTGGCAATGGCACGGTGGCAACACTGCCATAATGGACGCTTGATGCAGGCGTAAGTCCTCGGTTTTGTGACACCTCCTGGTGCTGTGAAGCGATGCTCACGGGAAGAAGTCCCGGTTTTGTGGCGGAAATGGCGGCAATGGCAGACACGCCATCGACGCCGTTTGTGTCAGTGAGAGAAGAAAAGTCAATGGTTTATAGTCGATAGTTGATAGAAAAATGCGGGTCGATGAGAGAAATGATAAGAATGATGAGAATGAGAATCGGGCGGGGATGAGAATCCTGAGAATTGTCCGAAATGTCGTCCACGCCGGACAATTCTTGCGGCAATTTCGGCAGTTGCGGCAGTTGCAGAAGGGCGATTTGCAGCAATGGCCTTACATGCAAGGTGGCGGTTTGCCCGACATGTTGCAGAAGTTGAAAATGTTGCAGTTGCAACTCGGTGATTTTCTGCAACTGCAATGGGTTGCGATAATTGCGTGTAATAGGTTGTAAAGGTGCGGTTGGGGCCATTTCGAGATGCCGCAGGGTGGCGTCCCTGGATTGCCCATAACTTCAGCATAGCACAAAACAGGGTCGTTAGGGTGACATTTTGGTAACTCTTTTGAGGGGAAAATCACCGGATGTTCGGGCATGCGGCAAAGTGAGAAAGCCTGGTGAGGCAGGCTGATGGGCGGAGATCAGGAACGGCGGGACGGTGAGGGGTGGGGGTCGATTTCTTGGCAAATCAAGAAGAAACGGACCGCCATCCCTAATAGGATTTGACAGACAAGATCGGCAGTAGGCGGGCGGACATGCGGGCGAAGACGCCCTTAGTTCGCCCCTACGAACCACGATCCTCGTTACCGAACATGCTCGTCAACATTCATAGGGGACTTCCTACGGTCGCAGAAGCCTGTCCCTATGAAAACCGTGTTTGAGGGAAGTGAGCGTCTATTTTCAGTGGAGCTTAACATGTGGAAAAACGACACCACAAAGGGATGAAAATGGGCGGGGCGAGTCGGCGGGGAGGTCGCCGAGGGATGAAATCCCCCGGCTAGAGGAAGACCACCCCCTCCAGGGGTTCAGGGGCAGGGATCAGGGGTTAGGGATTGGGGATTAGGGAAAGGCAGGGCGGCCTGACGGCGGGTCATGTTTAGGGGGCGGGTTGGGCATGATGCATCATGCCCCTACGAGGGCGCATGTGTCGGGTGGAGATATGGCGTCGGGAAATCCCGGACGCCAAGAATGGCGTCCCTACGGAGACCGTGTTTGAGGGAAGCGAGCGTCTATTTTCAGTGGAGCATAGCTGTCACCCTGGCGGCGGGGCTTCGTAGGTGCTGAGGGTGGCGACGACGCGGGCGAGAGCCAGGTCGTAGTCGGTCTCGACGAAGTTGAGATACTGCAAGCGGGAGAGGCGGAAGGGTATCTTGCAGGTCTGGTAGAGGACGGGCACGACGGGTTTGCGCTGGTCGAGGTAGTAGTTCCATTCATCCTCGACGTTCTCCGAGGCGAGGCTGCTCGGTGAAAGGATCAGGAGCAGCAGGTCACAGGCATCGAGCGCCTCACCGATCTGCCGCGCCCAGCTTTTGCCGGCTTCGATGTTGTAGAGGTCGATCCAGACGGCGATCTTCTGCTTCTTGAGGTCATTGACCAGACGAACGGCGAAGGCCTGATCCTGGCGGGAATAACTCACGAAGACGCTCGGCGGGGGGAGTTCGCGGCGTTTGAGGCGGGCGATTTCGGTGAGGAGTTTTTCTTCATTCGCCAGGAAACGCTTGAGGATCATCTGGGTGATGGCGATGACGGCCTGGGGATTGGTCATGACGAAGTGCTGGAAGATGGCGCGGTCGATCTCCATGACGCGGGTGGGAGCGGCGGTGATGATGGTGGCGGTGCGGGGGAGATCGAGGATGAGGGAGATTTCACCGAAGCACTGGCCGTCGCTCATGTAGTTGATGAAGAGCATCTCACCTTCAAGCTGCTTATAGGCATCGGCGCGGCCTTCGACGAGG
>JAEUQZ010000430.1 GCA_016788965.1 Anaerolineae bacterium
AGCCTGGTGTGACCTCTGGAGCGGATAGAGAACTGCTGGATATTCTGGCCGCGCAGCTCACAGGTGCATTGGACTGCACTCACCTGCAACAGACCGTGGAGGTTCAGTCCCGCAGCACTCAGCAGTTCATCCGCCTGTCGCACCTCTCGACCTTCGGGCTGCCCCTCAACCGCACCGCGACCGACATGGCCGAAGGGATGCGCCAGTTATTGACTGCCGACTGGACGATTATCGGTCTGTTCGACCACCTCAACGAACAGGTCGAAGTCGTCGGCTACAGCACGCTGACGCCCGCCGAAGAAGCCCATACCTTCCCGCTGCATATCCCCATCTTCCCGGAACTGGCCGATCTTCCCGGAAACGCGCCGGATCGCTTCCGGTTCGCCACGCTCGATAGCGCCGGTCTATCCCCCCAGTTCAAGAGCTATCTGGAGAGTTTCGACCTTCAGACATCGCTTCGCGTATCCCTGGCCGTTGAGGAAACCCCCTTCGGTGTGTTGATTTTCGGCTGGAAGCGCAGCCGGACGATCACCCCCCAGGAAGAGCAAATCGTCGAAGCCGCGGCCAACCAGATCAGCACATTGGTGCATAATGCCCGCCTGCATCAGGATACCCTGCGGTCGCTCCAGCGCAACATGGAGCAGATTACCACTATCCGGGACATCATCCAGAACATTGCCAACGCCCAGGATGTCGAGAAGATCATCGATAACGTCCTGGAAGCCTCCGCCCGCGCCACCGGAGCGGATCTCGTGCGGTTGGCGCTGCTGACTCGCCAGGATGACCTCTGGGTGATCGAGCAGCATTATCGCAGCAGCCATGTCACCCGCAGCAGCTATGCCCTTGCCGCAACCAGCACCACCCTCGGCCACGTCCTCCAGTCCGGCGAAACGCAGATCATCCCGGATACGGAGGGCGTGCCGGAATATCTGCCTTCCCCGCACGGCCCTTTTCGTTCCGTCCTGACCGTTCCGCTGCGCTGGAAAGACTCCATCGTCGGCATACTCAGCGCCGAACACCGCTCGCCCCGTGCTTTCACCGAAGAGCATATCGGCTTCCTTCAGAACTTCGGCGCGCACGCCATCATCAGCATCGAGAACGCCCGCCTGCTCGATGAACTCGAATACCAGGTGGATGTCCTTAGCAGCCTGCGCGAACTGTCCCTGGCCCTCGCCAGCGAAGTCGAAACCCGCAGCATCGCCAGCCGCATCGTCAAGACCGCCATCGACCTGATGGAATCCGATTACGCCAGCCTGTTTGAATACAAGAAGCCCGATGGCCCCTCCCTGCTCCTCGATCAGAGCGTGCGTGGAGCCGACTCGCTCAGCTTCGCCCAGTTGACCGAAATCACCGAGATGATCCGGGAGGTCACCGACACCGGACAGATGCGCCGCCTGGATACCCCGACTCCCGTCGGGGGAGCTGCCAGCCGCGCCACCCACTATGAAAGCCTGATCGTCGTCCCGGTGCAGCGCGGCGACCAGGTGGATCGGGCGCTCTGCCTGGGCTACAAGACCCACAGACAGTTGGAGGATCGTGACCAGAATACCCTCAGCCTGCTGGCGATCCAGGCCAGCGGCCACCTGGAAAATGCCGCCCTCCATCAGCAGCTTCATGATGTCAACAGCCGCTTGCGAACCATCCTGGACTCCACCAAAGATGGCGTCATCCTCCTGGACGAGTATGGCCGCATCGCCGAAGTGAACCCCTCCGCGCAGCGCCTGATGGGCTTCGACCTGCGTGAGCATGTCGGCGAGGCTCTGACCCATGTGCTGCTTCAACGATCCGAAGGCGATGAAGGGCAGGCCGGTTATTCCCGCGACGACCTCATCAGGCTCGCCCGCATCGAGCGCCTCAAGCCCCAGGGAATCACCCGCCGCGAGTTCGCCCGCCAGCTCAGTAACAATCAGATGCTCTACGTCGAGGAAATCGGCTCGCCCGTCCGCGATGAACGCAGCCAGTCGGTCGGACGTCTGCTGGTGCTGCGCGATATCACCGAAGAGAAAAAGCTCGAAGAGTACCGCAACGAAATCACCGGCATGGCCGTCCATGACCTGCGTGCCCCCCTGGCCGGCATCATCAATGCCCTCAAGTTGGCCCAGGAACACATCGACCAACCCGGCGGCAGCGCCAGAGTCAAACGCGCCCTCACCATCAGCCGCGCCAACGCCGACAAGATGATGGATCTGGTCAACACCATGCTGGACATCCGCAAAGGCCGCGAGATGAGCCTGGAGCGCGTCCCGACCGCCATCGACGACCTGATCGAACTGGCGCGGCTGGCCGTGATCCTGAACGCCGAGAAAGCCAACATCACCATTGACGTGACGATCCCGCCCAACCTGCCGTTGGTGAACATCGATCAGGATAAGCTGCGCCGTGTTCTGGTGAATTTACTGGATAATGCCCTGCGCTTCACCCCGGAAGGAGCCTCCATCCAGGTTTCCGTGCAGCACATCGCCGAACGCGGCAAGCTGCGCGTCCGCGTCGCCGACAGCGGCCCCGGCATTCCCCCCAAAGACCGTAACCGCGTCTTCGAGCAGTACTGGCAGAGCAAGGATCACAAGCCGCTGCGCGGTTCAAAGGGCAGCGGCATCGGCCTGGCCTTCTGCAAGCGCGTCCTGGAAGCCCACGGCGAAGACATCTGGGTTGAGCCAGTCGGCCCCCTGCCAGGAGCGAGTATCGCCTTCACCCTGCCCGTCGTCTGAACCGGGCGCTCAGACCTGCGCTTCTGGCTTCGGCCCGGCCACCATCCGCACCACATAGCCCTGGCGCTGCACCCGCAGTCCGGGCACTTCCGCCGCCAGTGCGTGTATGGAAGCCTGGAGTACCCCGGTACGGTTGAAATCCTCCACCGCCACCTGATCCTCCCAGAACAGAACCAGTTGGGCGCTGTCGGGGTCATCATCCTGTTCCAGCAGATAGCCCGCCTGGAAGCCGGGACGCGCCCGCACCACCGGCAGGTACTTCACCCGGATGATCTCCCGCAGGCGTGGCATTTGATCCAATGGCGCTTCAATGAAAGTAATCTGTGCGTACATTCCCGCTCCTCCTCACTCAACCTTCTGGCGATTGGGCAGCGGCGACACAGGGATGGGGAAACCTTTCAATTTCCATTATAAGGGCAGTTTTCTGAACCGTATATGTTCAAAGCGACCAAAAAGACCTGGGCACAACCCCCAGACCTTCGCTTCAATCACGACGGCGGCTCACCTTGCCGTATGACCAGAATTGGGATAGAGGAATGGATGCCTTCGGGCGGTCAGCCGTGGCTGACCACCAGCAGAGGAATCAGCACGCCGAGGATCGTTCCGGCGACGACCTGGGCTAGTGTATGCCGCCGCAGGCTCAGCCGCGCCGCCACCACAATCGGCACCAGCGGAGATGTCGCCAGTGCCGCGCCGCCTCCGAAGACGACGCCCATCGCCACCACCGCCACCGTGATGCCCATCGCATGCATACTGATCTGCCAGAACAGCGTGATGACCGCCATGATGCTGAGCTGAATCAACGTCACCGCCGCCACCAACGGCAGAATATCCGGCGCATTCATCGCCCGCAGCGCCACCCAGGCCAGAGTGCTGCACAGCACCGAAACCAGAAACGGGATGATGCGCTCGCGGCGTTCTTTCATGTGGATGTCGCTGATCTTTCCGCGCCGCACCATCCAGCCAATGTAGAGCAGCGGCAGCAGGCAGATCATCACGCCGTAGACCAGCGCATAAGTCAGAGCCAGCGTTAGGTTGGAGGTGACGTGAAAAGCGATGGTGAAGACCAGCACTGCCCAGACCAGCGGCGGGCTGAGTACGTTGGAAACGAGCCTCGCCCAACGCCGGCTCATATGCGACGAGACGTGGACGGCGCTCCGCTCAGTCGAACGCCACGTCGAACGCAGGTAGGTACGCCAAGTAGTTTTTATCATGCCGTTCACTCTAGCACAGGTTGTGTGAATTGTGATGCGTGAACTTTTAAGCCTCCATGAACAATGGTTAACCCTCATAATAGGACGAAAAGGATGTAAACTGACGGCATGATCATGCGCTATGAATACCTCAGCCAGCATCCGACCGTGTTTCAGAAAT
>JAEUQZ010000431.1 GCA_016788965.1 Anaerolineae bacterium
CTATCGTTGCGATTGTAGCACGCTTCATCGCCATTCTCCTAACCACTGGAACGACTTCTTATGCTGCGTGGAATCATCCCCATTCTGATTACCCCATTCGACGCCAACGGCCGCCTCGACGAGGAAAGTCTGCGCCGCGTGGTGCGCTTTGAACTGGAAGGCGGCGTCCACGGAATCGGCGTCGGCGGCTTCGCCAGCGAAGCCTACAAGCTGACCGACGCCGAACGCCTCCGCTGCGCCGAAATCGTCGCTGCCGAAGTCACCGGTCAGGTTCCCCTGATTATCGGCATGGCCGCCGGCAGCACCGAGGCCGCCATCGAGCAGGCCCACGTCTATGCCGACATGCGCCCCGCCGCCCTGATGGTGCTGCCCCCGAACACCATGAACTTGGATGAAGCCAGCCTGATCGACCACTACATTACCCTGGCGAACGCCGCCGATGTCCCCATCATGGTGCAGCAGTCACCCCAGGTGCAGGGCTACAGCCACACGCAGATGTCGCCGGAGAGCCTGGCGCAGATCGCCAAACACGCCCCGAACGTCCGTTACTTCAAGATCGAAGGGCCGGGATCGGCGCGGCGCATCCACGCCCTCAAGAGCCGCGTTGAGGAGGCTGTGCGCTTCTTCGGCGGCATCGGTGGGATCAGCCTCCGCGAAGAATTGGAGGCGGGCTGCTCTGGGCTGCTGCCCGGCGTGGGCTTCAACGAGGTCTTCATCGACGCCTGGGCCGCCTGGGAGCGTGATGATCCAGAAGCCGTGGATGCCGTGCTGCGACGGGCGCATCCCCTGGTCGAGGCCGTCAGCGGCCACGGCCATGAATTCTCCCTGCACGCCCGCAAATCGCTCCTCAAGCAGGCCGGCATCATCGACCATGCCACCGTGCGCCGCCCGACCGTGCGCCCAGACTGGACGGCGCTGGAAGTCGTCAGCCGCCTCGCCGATGAACTCAACCTGCGGATCATGCAGTTACGCCGGGATTAGAGATCAGGAATCCCACCACCGAGGTACAAAAAGAGAAAACCAAGAGGATAACGCGATGAGCATTCAGATTGAAACGGTGCAGATTCCGAAGGGCACGCCCAACCTCAGCGGCTATCTCGCCCTCCCCGAAGGGGGCGACCAGCGTCCCGGCATCGTGATTATCCACGAAGCTTTCGGACTGAACGACAACATCCGCGACATCACCCGGCGCTTCGCTGAGGCGGGCTATGCGGCCCTGGCCGTCGATCTCTTTGCCGGGCGCAATCAGGTCGTCTGCATGTTCCGCTTCTTCACCAACATGTTCGTCAACTCGCTCAACCACGCCGGCATCCGTGATCTGAAAGTCTCGCTGGATTGGTTGGAGCAGCACCCGCGCGTGGATGGGGGCAGGGTAGGGGCAGTCGGCTTTTGTCTCGGCGGGAACTTCGCCATCTCCTGGGCCTGCACCGATAGCCGCCTGAATGTCGTCGCCCCCTTCTACGGCATGAACCCGCGCCCGCTGGAAGCCGTCTCCCGTGCCTGCCCGGTCGTAGCTTCCTATCCGGAGAATGACTTCACCAAAGGCGCTGGCGAAAAACTGGACGCGGCCCTGACCCAGCGCCACATCCCCCACGACGTGAAGATTTACCCCAACACCAGACACTCCTTCTTCAACAACCCCCGCGACGCCTCCGAACAGGCCGCCGCCCAGGACGCCTGGACACGCATCATGACCTTCTTCGGCGAGCATCTCGTCGAAAAATAGCTGCCCTTGAATTTACCTAAAATTAACACATACCCTGTTGACAATCCGCCCAAATAGGAGGATGCTGTAATTGAGAGGCTGTATGGGAGTGAAAGGCAAAACCGCTTGACGGATGGCGTCGAACAACTTCATACATCGCTCAAAGGGTCTGCCACCTAGAGCAGACCGAAACACCCGGTAGGGTGTTTGAGGAAACCGCAGATTTTGAAGCACAATCGCGCCGTCATCCGGCGCGATTGTTGTTTTTCTGCTCGTTGTCCCGGATGGTTACATCCTATCCGCCTGTACCCAAATCGGCAGGAAGAACGTCACCATCCGCCTCCACCGCGGCCCATAGTACCCCTCTTGCGGCATACAATCAGGAGAGAAATATCCTTTTTGCGTCAGGAGTATTCTGATGAACCGCTGGCACATGCTGCTGTGGCTCTTTTTGGCAGCAGGTGGACTTCTCCCGGTGGCCCGCGCTCAGGAGGGCGACAGTTGCCCCGTCTACGTCACTGCCGCGCTCCAATCGGTGCAGACCGCCTGTGCGAATGTGGGCCGCAACCAGGCCTGTTACGGCAACAATGCCGTCATCGCCGAGTTTTGGCAGGAACGTAGCGATCTTGTTTTTAGTACACCTGATGATCGTGTGGCCCTCGTCGATCTGCGCCGGGTGGTGACTGCCCCCCTCGATCTGGACAAGCGCCTCTGGGGTGTCGTCGTCCTCAAGGCGCAGGCTAACCTGCCCATGACCTTGCCCGGTCAGTCCGTGACCTTCCTCTTGATGGGGGACGCCACCCTCGAAAATGCCGTCGAGCCGGATGCCGCCCTTTTGCCCATAACACCCGTGCAGGCGGTCGTCGCCTCCAATGCCAACTTACGCAGCCTGCCCTCCACCACCGCCAATATTCTCGGCAGCGCCAGGGCAGGGGACACCCTCGCCATTATCGGCCTCGATCCTGCCGCCATCTGGTACGAAGTCGAGCAAATCGATGGAACCCATGCCTGGATTCGGAGCGACCTCGTTACGGTCGCGCAGCCGGACTTGCTTGTCGATCTGCCCGTCGTGGATGACTCCGCCCCGCGTTTCGCTCCCATGCAGGCCTTCTACTTCAACAGTCAGTCCGGTGATCTTGCCTGTAACCAGGCCCCCAACGCCCTCGTCATCCAGAGTCCCGAAAACTTCAGCGTTCTCCTCAATATCAACGGCCTGGAAATCCGCATCGGCTCTACCGTGCTGTTTACCTCGTTCGTCCAGCCCGATGGAACCCGCCTGCTGGTCGGAACCCTCCTCGAAGGCACGCTCGATGCCCGCTATCAGGCCTTCGCCCTGGATTTGACCCAACCAGGCCAATCTTTCGCCGTCACCCTCAATGCCGAAGGGCAGGTGGATGAAACCTCCCAGTTGGTAGACCTGGGGGTGAATGCCACCGTCGCGGCTAACATTCAGTCCGGCTGTAGCAGCGTGGCGAACAATCCCTTGCTGCCCGCGCCGCTGCCCCCCAACGCCTGTGATTTCGCCGTGAACTATCAGACCACCTCCAAAACTGGCGGCAGTGGCGACCTCAGCGATGTCGGGCCGGGCGATCCCTGCACCCTCGCCGCCAAACGGCTGGTGAACCTGCGCGGCGGGCCAGGCCTCAGTTATCCCTGGAACGGCCAGTTGCTCGAAGGCGAAAGAGCCGCTCCTGATGGTTATGCCCTCGATGAAGCCAACCAGCGTTGGTGGCGCTTGTCCAATGGCCTCTGGATCAGGAACGATCTGGTCGAACAGGCTGGCGCTTGCGATGCGCTTCCGCTGATTACTGCCGTACCCGAACCCCCGCCGCCACCAACGCCGCGCGTCACGGGTAGTCAGATTTACGAGATCACCCACAGTTGCGCTGATCTGAACAACGTCCGCGCGGGCGAGACCATCGTCTTCCAGCGCGGCATTGGCCGCTGGCCGACCCCGGAAGAAAAAGCGGCTGCCCTGGCGGGCGTCACCGCCACCATCACCATCGACGGCGCACCCCTCGATGTCTACTACGAGGGCACGACCCTGCACACCGGTGATGGTGTTCCTGATGGCTACGGCGACCGTGCCCGCGCCAACTGGACGGCCACGCCCGGAACCCACACCGTCTCCGTCTTCTGGTCAGCCTACACGGGTTCCGATAGCTGCACCTTCACCATCAGCGGCTAAAACGCAGAGAGAGGGCTGCCCGCCCTCTCTCATGTCCTCCGAATCGCTGTCCGCTTCCCTCCCTTGAAAATAGACGCTCGCTTCCCTCAAACACGTCTTCGTAGGGACGGCCTTCTGGCCGTCCGCCGCGTCCCCGCCCGCACAAAGTCGCCCTCGTAGGG
>JAEUQZ010000432.1 GCA_016788965.1 Anaerolineae bacterium
TACGGAGTGTCCCCGCGTATTCCTACGATAGCACAAAATGGGCGGGTTAGGGTGACATTTTGGTAACTCTTTTGAGGGGAAAAGTCACCGGAGTGGCCTCCGGCAAAGTGAAAAAGCCTGCTGAAGCAGGCTGAGGGGTGGGGATCAGGTGTTTCAGGGGTGGGTTTTTGGCATGAGGAGGAGATTGAACCGCCAGGATCATGCGGAGGGGATGGGTGTAGACTGTAAGTATCGATCCACGACGGGCGGGAGGAGAGCCATGTCACACCGAGACGACATGATCGTGGTGGCGGTGATGGCCGTGTTCTTCGGGATGCAGTTGGCGGGGTATGCCACCGAACGGCTGGTCGCGGCGGCGGTTGAATCGCAGGAGGCCATCTCCTACAGCGGGCTGATGTTCCTGGACGACTTCAGGATTGTCCTGATGGCGATCCGGTGCGGGCTGCTGCCGTTGATCGCCCTGGCGTTCATCCTGCTCGGCCTATTCGCGCTGGTACGGCTCATCAAGCAGCCCTGGCCGCTGCCGCTGTTGATCGGAATCGGTGGCGTGGTCGGCAGTGCGGGCGGCGTGTGGATACAGGGGTGGCTCTTTGGAGATTGCTGCGCCTCCTACCATATCGACCATCAGGACACGCTCACGGCGGGAAGCGATGTGTACCAGTTGGCCTTCGTCACGGCTGTCGGCGGGGGCGAGGCACGGTTGATTCTGGTTTTATACCGCTGCGAGAACCAGGGCGATGCCTGCACGCGCGTCGGTGACACCGCCGATTATCACAGCGAATCCGCCCCGGAACCCCGGCGGCTGCTGTTCTGGCAGGCGGGACAGGAGGCCGTCATCGGCGCAAGGCGGTGGGACGGCGCATTCGTCGCCCTGTACCGCTTCACGACTGACGGATCGACGTGATGGAACGGGAGGAGAGCCGATGTCGCGCCGCACGATAGTGATCTCGGTTGGTCTGGTCGCGCTGTTCATCGGGACGCCGCTGGTGATGTCCTTGTCGGGGCAACAGGTCGGTGAAGCGATGTACTCCAACCAGTCCATCTCCTACATTGCCCTGTTGGTTGCCTCTGGCTTGACCAGTGTCTTTCTACCCATTCAATGTCTGCTACTGCCGCTGTTGGCGCTCATCCTGATCATCTTCGGACTATACAGCCTGCGCCACAAAAGAGGGAAGCCTCTGCTGTTCGGGGTTCTGGCGGTGGTGGCGACATTCGTCAGTTGTCGCAGCATCGGCTCGTCATATTGGGGATCCAGCGTTTCCGATCAAGGCAGCGTGACGGTGGGATCGGACCTGTATCGTCTCGCGCTGATCAAAGATGGGAATTGGGATATCCCGATGAATGCGTGTATCGTGTTCCGCTGCGTGAACCAGGGTGACATGTGTGTTCAGGTCAGTAGATCGGACTCCATTTATTTGCCGGAACAGCCCTATATGTTGACAGTCGATCAAAACGGAGAGGAGGTAAAGATTGGCGTGATATCACGGAACGGTTCTACAGTTCCGCTGCACACGTTCAAGCCGTGATCGAAGCCCAGGGGGAAGCAGCCCCACACTACCGTGATTTGAACAGATCGACGTATTCGGCGGGCATGAGGCGATTTGGCAGTTCCGAATCCACATCGAGCGGGGCGCGAAAGCCGAGTTCAATCATGCAGCGCAGCACGGCCTGATACTGCCGCGTGATGGTCTCGGCCTCCGGCGTAGCGCGATGGGAACGCCAGAGCGCGGCGAGATCGCTCAATTTGTGTTCCATTGCTTTGAGCAGCGTTTCATCGACGGGAAGACCTGGCGCTGGTGACATCGCAAGCCGTCCTCTACCCCGCCGCGGCCGTGTCGAAGGCGGGTTTGAGGGCTGGGTAGAGAATCCGGTAAACGGCGAAGCGGGCATCGTAGACGGCGCGGTGAGCCGGATCGGGGGTATAGACGCGCTCGACCTGGGCGGCGCGGGCAGCCGCCTCGCCCGCGTCGGGGATCAGACCGACGGCGGCCGCTGCCAGGAAGACATCCCCCAGCGGCGCGCCGGGGTTATCCTTCAGCACGGTGAGCGGCTGGTTGGTCGCGTCGGCGATGATCTGACACCACAGTGGGCTGCGGGTCGGGCCGCCGACGCCGCGCAGTTCGGTCAGCCGCGCCCCGACCTCAGCGGCGACTTCGATGTTGTGGCGGAGGGCGAAGGCGGTTCCTTCCAGGATGGCGCGGATGACCGCACCGCGCGGAGTCGCCAGGGAGAGGCCGAACAGCACGCCGCGCGCCTGGGTGTGCCAGATGGGGGCGCGTTCGCCCATCATGTAAGGCAGGAAGAGGACGCCCTCGCTGCCGGGAGCGGCGGTAGATGCTTCGCGGGTGAGCAGGTCGAAGACATCGCTTTCGGTGCGGCGGGCTTCTTCGATTTCCCAGCGGCCAAACTGATCCCGATACCAGTTCAGGCTGGCTCCTGACGAGACCATCGCGCCGACGAGCAGATGCATCCCCGGCAGGGCGTGGGGCATGGCGATGAAGGCCGGCTCGCTGATGCCGCTGGTGTTGGGGATCAGCAGCACGGTGGAGGTTCCGGTCATCTCGGCGACGAGGCCCTCTTCGGCGACGCCGGCTTCGACGGCCGCGGCCGCGCCATCGACCGTGCCGACCATCACGGGCGTTCCAGCGCGGAGGCCGGTGGCTTCGGCTGCGGCGGGCGTGACCGCGCCCTGACGATGATGCCCCGGATAGACCGGGGGAATCTGGTCGGGGGTGAGGCCGCAGGCTTCACACAGCGCAGTTGACCAGCCGCCGCTCGTCCGATCCCAAAGCCCCATCAGACCACGGTGGACATCATCGAGGGTGAGTTCTCCGGTCAAGCGCAGGTTGATATAGCCGGGAATCTGGGCGAACCAGCGGGCGCGGCGGAAGTCCTGCGGCTCGCGCTGGTGGAACCACTTGATCTTGGAGGCGACGTAATAAGGATCCGGGCGGTTGCCGGTGATGCGGATGATCTCGTCCCAGCCGAAGTGTTCGACCAACTGGGCGGTCTCGGTTTCAGCGCGGCGATCCATCCAGATGAGGGCGGGGCGGACGGGTTCTCCGGCGGAATCGAGGGCGACCATCGAAGGGGCCTGCGAGCTGACGGCCAGCCCGATCACGCGCGCGGGGGCATCGGGGACATCGGCGAGGGCAGCGCGGATGGCCGCGCAGGTGGCCGTCCACCAGTCGTTCGGGTTCTGCTCGACCCAGCCGGGGCGGAGGTGGTGGGTGGGGTATTCGACAGTGCGGGCGGCCTGCAGATGGCCGTCGGGGGTGAAGAGGGCGGCTTTGACGCCGGTCGTGCCGACATCGATTCCAAGTAGAAGGGTCATGGAGGGTAGCTCTTAGCTGATCGCTTTTAGCCAGACGGAAGAAGTTAATAGTTTGTAGTTCATAGTTTATAGTTGGTAGAAAAATGCGAGCGATGCGAAAAGTGATAAGAATGATGAGAATGAGAATGCGAGAATTCTGAGAATCGTCCGAAATGTCGTCAGTGTCGTCAGTGTCGGACGGATTGTTGCGGCAATTTCGGCAATTGCGGCAGCGGCAGAACGGCGATTCTGTGCCAGATGGTGGTGGCGAAACAGGCGCAAGAGTTCGATTTTGTGACAACTCCTCACGTTCTGAAGTGATCCTCACGGGAAGACTCCCCGGTTTTGTGGCGGAAATGGCGGGAATGGCGGACACGCCACCCACGCCGTTTGTGTCAGGAGATCGCAGTCTCCAGTTCGGCTCACCGGGCGAAATGTTGTCATTGTTGCAGTTGCAATTCGGTGATTCCTGCAACTGCAATGGGATGCTAACTTTGCAGGCCATAGGTTGTAAAGGTGCAGCGGCGGGAATGCCGGGCGCCCCGTTGGGCGTCCTTAGCCATCCGTAGATACAGCGTAGCACAAAATGAGGCGGTTAGGGTGACATTTTGGTAACTCTTTTGAGGGAAAAGGGTGGATGGGCGACGCCGAGGGATGAAATCCCCCGGCTAGAGGAAGACCACCCCCTCCAGGGGTTCT
>JAEUQZ010000433.1 GCA_016788965.1 Anaerolineae bacterium
AGCGAAGTGAAACGGACGACGGTCATTCCGTTGGAATGATTCCATGATGCTCACCCCCAAGCCCCCTCTTTTCAGAGGTAGGTTTTGGGAAATGCGGGAAGAATTGAACCACAGAGACACAGAGGGCACAGAGATCATACGGAGGGGGTGGGGCATTGTCAGGGCGGGAGATGCCTCGATTGGCGTCACCCGGCCATGAAATGGCCGGGCTACATGAAGACCACCCCCTCCAGGGGTTCCAAAGAACCGCTCAATCATGGGTGAGTGATACATTCGGATTTATCTTCCGTGAAAAACCTACCCTTGTGAATCCCCAAGCCCCCTCTTTGCGAAGCGGAGAGGGGGTGTTTACTCAAGTATGAAGCTCATTGAATTCAGTTGCTAACAGACTGTTACAGGAGAGCAAATCATGTCGGAAATCAAGACGGCGGGGCAGCAGTTTGGGCGGCGATCCTGGGCGGAGCCGTGGAAGATCAAGATGGTGGAGCCGATCCGCATGACGACGGCGGAAGAGCGCCAGCGGGCGATCCAGGAAGCGGGATACAACACGTTCCTACTGAAGTCGGAAGATGTGTACATCGATCTGCTGACGGACAGCGGAACCAGCGCGATGAGCGACCGGCAGTGGGCCGGGATGATGCTGGGCGATGAAGCCTACGCGGGCAGCCGGAACTTCTACAGGCTGGAAGCGGCGGTGCAGCAGTACTATGGCTATCGGTATGTGGTTCCGACGCACCAGGGGCGCGGGGCAGAGAATCTGATCAGCCAGGCGTGCATCAAGCGGGGCAACTACGTGCCGGGCAACATGTACTTCACGACGACGCGGCTGCATCAGGAACTGGCGGGGGGCATCTTCGAGGACGTGATCATCGATGAGGCGCATGACTCGCAAAGCCTGCACCCGTTCAAGGGCAACATCGACCTGGGGAAGCTGCAAGCCCTGGTGGATCGGGTTGGGGCGGCGAACATCGCTTACGTCAGTCTGGCGGGCACGGTGAACATGGCCGGTGGGCAGCCGGTCAGCATGGAGAATGTGCGGGCGCTGCGGGCGTTCTGCGACCGGCACGGCATCCGCATGTATCTGGACGCGACGCGGATGGTGGAGAATGCGTTTTTCATTCAGGAGCGCGAGCCGGGTTATGCCGACAAGTCGATTGCGGCGATCCTGAAGGAATTCTGCGGCTACACCGATGGGGCATGGATGAGCGCCAAGAAGGACAACCTGGTCAACATCGGCGGGTGGCTGGCGGTCAATCATGAAGATGTGTTCGAGGCGACCCGCAACCTGGTGGTGATCTACGAAGGGCTGCACACTTACGGCGGGATGGCTGGGCGCGATATGGAGGCGCTGGCGATTGGGATCGAGGAGTCGGTGCAGGACGATCATGTGCGGAGCCGCATCGGGCAGGTGCGGTATCTGGGGCAGCTTCTGGAGCAGTGGGACATTCCGATTGTGAAGCCGGTCGGGGGTCACGCGATCTTCCTGGACGCGCGACGGTTTTATCCGCATCTGGAGCAGTCGGACTTTCCTGGGCAAACGCTGGCGGCGGAACTCTACCTGGACAGCGGCGTGCGGGCGATGGAACGGGGCGTGGTCAGCGCAGGGCGCGACCCGGCCACAGGGGATCACCGCTATCCGAAGCTGGAACTGACGCGGCTGACGATTCCCCGGCGCGTCTATACGCAGGCGCATATGGATGTGGTGGCGGAATCGGTGAAAGCGGCGTATGACCAGCGGGAGAAGACGCGCGGGTTGGAGATGGTCTACGAGCCGCAGTATCTACGGTTCTTCCAGGCGCGGTTCACACCGAAAGGGTAATCAGGCCGAGGGGATGGCGGGGAGGCGCAGGGGTAGGTTATTCATGATCCTCACCCCCAAACCCCCTCTCCACTTCGTGGCAGAGGGGACTTAAGAGGTCAGAAAGGTGCGATCTCTGTTGAAAGATGCCCCTGAGCAACCTACCCTTGTGAAATGGCTGGGAGGCGCAGACGGACGGTTGTGCCCTGGTTGAGCGCGGTCTCGATTTCGACGCGGCCGTGATGGGCGTCGGTGATCCGCTGGACGAAGGTCAGGCCCAGGCCGGCCAGCGCGGTACTCATGGCGCGGGCTTTATCGGCGCGGAAGAACGGTTCAAAGATGTGTTCGAGGTCATCCGGGTTGATGCCGATGCCGGTATCGGTGACATCCAGGATGGCCTCGTTTTGCTGTCGATGCAAGCGGATGGTGATCGGGCCGCCTTTGGGGGAGAACTGGACGGCGTTATCGAGGATGTGGCGGACCATTTTGGAAAGCCAGTAGGCGTTGCCATCGATCATGATCTCGGCGGAGTCGTGATCGAGTATCCATTCATGGAGTGGACGGGATGGATCGACGGGCATTCCGTTGACGACATCCTGCACCAGGGCGATCAAGCCGACGGGGGCAGTCTTGAAATCGGCCAGGTCGATATCGAGGCGGGCGAGGTCGCTGTATTCTTCCAGGAAGGCGTTGATGCGATTGACCTGGCTGTCGGTCTGGCCGAGAGATTCGACCAACTGCTGTTCCTGCAACTGCTTCCAGTAACGGGTCAGCTTGAAGTTGGTCACGCGGATGACGGACAGGGGTGTGCGAAGGTCATGCGAGAGATGGCGGAGCAGGGTCATCAGGAGTTCGACGGTGCGGGCTTTGGCGGTCAGCAGGGCGCGGGTTTCTTCGCTGCGCTTGCGGTCGGTGATGTTGACCATCATGCCGTAGTTGCCGATGACCGAGCCGTTCGCCGCTGTGACGGGCTGGTTACGGAGGGATACCCAACAGAGGCTGCCATCCGGGTTGGTCAGGCGGATTTCGATATCGGACGGGGGCGAGTGCGGACTGACTATGCCCGGCTGAAAGACCGCGAGACAGGCGGCGCGATCCTGGGGATGGACAAAATCGAGCATACTGCGGCCGAGGCTGTCCTCGATGCTGTAGCCGGTCAAGCGGGGCCAGGCGGCGTTCAGGAAGAGGATTTCCTGCTCATGGTCAAGATGGTAGATCACGTCGGTGATGCGATCCATCAAGGCGGCGTACTGCTCTTCGCTTTCGCGCAAGGCGGTTTCGGCATTGCGGAAGTCGGTCACGTCGGTGAAGGTGAACTTGATCTGGCGAGTCTGAGTCTCAGGGCTGCGTTCGAGATCGGCATTGACCAGGAGCCAGACATGCCCGGTGGTGGCGTTCTGGATGTGAAGCGTGACTTGGGAGGCGGCGCGGCCTTCCTGAACGGCGGCGAACTGCTGGATCAGGGCGGCATAGGAGTCCGGGTCGGCGGCAATCTGGCGGGCTAAGGCCGGGTAGGGTTCGCCGAGCAGGTCTTCGTCACGCTGGTCGAGTATTCGCAGCAAGGCTTGATTGGCGATCATGATGTCGCCATCAGGGGTGCAGATGAGGACGCCGGTGTTGAGCCGTTGAAGCAGTGACTGGAAGTAATCTTCGGAGAAGGCGCGTACCTGCTGATGCCAGCGCTGCTCGGTGATGTCACGGAGGACGATGAGGGCCGCGGACGGGCCGATGGCGCGCACACGGGCTTCAAACTGCTGAGCGAAATGAGGGCCGCGCAGTCCAAATTCCAGGGTTTGGAGGAGGCGCGTTTCTGCGGCCTGGCGCACGGCAGCGAGCAAGCGGGATTCGACTTCGGCAGGCAGAATATCGGTGAGCGCGGAGCGTACATCGCCGTCCCGGTGGAACATGTCGCGGGCGGTCTGGTTGGCATCGAGGACATGCCCGGCGGTATCAACGTAGAGAACACAGTCGGGCAGGGCATCGGCCATGAGCTGGGTGTTATCGAGGCTTCGACCATTGCGCTCCGAGATGCGCTGAATCAGACTGAGCCAGCGCGGGTCAGACTGGGCTGCTTCGAGGAGGCCGAGTGCCTCCAGTTCCGCCATGATGGTCGCAGGCGGGATCATAGGCTCCCCGGCTAAGTGCTGTTCTTCGATTCAAGCGAACTGACCACGCTCGGCGCGGGCACAACAAGGGCTGCTGGAACGGTGAC
>JAEUQZ010000434.1 GCA_016788965.1 Anaerolineae bacterium
CATCTTCCCGTTGTACCAAGCGTAGTCGGGGCGAACGTCGCCCTCGTACGTGAACTCGCCCTTGATCTTCAGGTACTCGTGAGCGGAGTCCTTCCGGCTCGCGTCACCGGCCTTCGACCAGTCCCACGTCATCTTGGTCGGGTACTTCCGGGCAAACTCGGGGATGTGGCAGGTCTGGCACGCGACACTATCCAGATGCTCGGTGATGCGGGCGTCCTGGTGCAGATCGGTCTGGTGACAATCGGTGCAGTAGACCTGATTGGCGTTATCCACACTGACCGAGGGTGCGCGACCAGAAATGACATGGTTCTCGGTCTGGTGGCAGTCGATGCACTGGAAGTCCAGGCGCCCCATATGGACATCGACGTTCTCCGACGGGAAGTAGAGGCTCTCGTCGAGGTCGCCGTGCTTGACGCCATTGCCGCCGCCGCCGTCGAAATGGCAGCCACCACAGTTGACGCGGGTGGGCGTGCCGACGCTCTGGGCTGCGCTCACCAGATCGACGCCTTCAGCGGGATTGCCTGCCGAGGCTTTGACGTACTGTCCACTCTGGTCGTGGCAGACGAGGCAGTCCACATTGGCGACGTTGGCGAAGTCGTAGTCGGCGCTCGTCCAGCCGTAACCGGCATGGCAGCGGGTGCAACCGGTCCAGTTGCTCTGGATGCCAAGACAGAAGTTGTTGAGCGTGTTGGCCTTGCCGACGGAAACCGGCTCGTCGCGCCAGGCGACTTCGACCGGGGGACTCTGCCACGTCCAATGAACGGTCTGGCCGACTTCATGAGCCGAGTTGGGATGGCAGGTCAGGCAGGCGGCGGTGACTTCCTGCCCGGTGGTATAGGGGCCTTTCATCAGGCTGCTGTGATCCGTCGGGGCGGAGCGAACCGGGACGCCCTCCCAGGGAGAGCCGCTCGGTCTGCCTTCCGATTGGACGGCCAACAGGATTGTCCCGGCGACGATCAAGCCCGTGCCGAGCAATCCCAGTACCCAGATATACTTGAACGATCTCATAAGGTTTCTCAACTCCGCTTCCGAGTGAAACAGGAAGCCGTGCTGCGATGCCTACGCGACAGTATTGATGCGCCGCTCCAGGGCATCTCGCAGGAGCTGACGCATGGTATCCAGGACGGTGATGATGCGCGGGTCGGCCAGACGGTAGATGACGGCTGTGCCGACACGCTCGGTCAGGACGATATTGCGCTGGCGCAGGATCGCCAGATGGCGCGAAATCGTCGGTTGGGGGGTATTCAGTGCTTCGGCCAGGGCGGTGACGTGACGGGGTTTTTCGTGGAGGGCGTAGAGAATCTGGATGCGTTTGGGGTCGCCAACCGCCTGACAGATTTGCTCGTGCAGCAGATTGAGTTCATCAAGGGTTGGGAATTCCACGGGTTATCCTCCGTCTATTCGGATAGCCGAATACACTGATTCCAGTATGCGCCTGAACGGATGGCTGATCCAGCGATGGGCGTCATATGACAACCATGACATTGTTCACTATTTCACGAACGCGGGATGGTGGGGGCGGGTTTGAAAGCAAGCAGTGTGAGGTCGTTCCGGTGAAGGAGGCAGATTGTCGGTTTGTGCCGCCAGACACTAAAGTGTCCGGCTGCCGAAAAGCCATGTCCACTAAAGGGACAAAAGACGATTCCATTCATGAAAAACCATCAGGCTATCCGAACTTACCCCAAGAATGAAATGCACCTATGATCTGAAGCAGCTCAGCCAATTGGGGCAAGGTGTGGTATCGTTGTGATGCCGTCGCGTCGAACTCATGATGAAAGCATCCTGATGAATAGCAAAGCTGCCAGTTTATGCCTCTTTCTGCTCGCCCTGCTGGGATTGGCCGCCTGCGCGGGCGGGGGGAGTTCGAGTACGCCGCTGCCGTCGGTCAAGCTGCCGCTGGCGGCGGATCGCCCGACGTTCCTGTTCTTCTACACCGACAACTGACCGCCCTGAACGGAAATGCGGCCCATCGTGGATGGGCTTCAAGAGCAGTACGGCGGAAGGGTCAGTTTCGTCTATCTGAACGCCTTCGATGCAGGCGAAGGGGAGGCGGCGTTCGGGGCGCTGTCGCTGCTGGGGCATCCCAGCTACGTGATCTTCACGCCGGAGGGGGTTGAACGCTTCCGCAAAGTTGGCGCGGTAGATGAAAGCGTGCTGGTCGAGGCGCTAGAGGCAGTGGTTTCAGCGCCCGCGTAGAATCAAACAGGGCGGGAACTTGCCCGCCCTGTCGTCTGAACCGCCTGCAATCGACTAGCCGCTCACGGCTGGCGCGTAATCGATCTCCTTGAGGGTCTGTTCGATCTGCTGCCAGGTGGCCGGCTGATCCCATTCGACCGTCACGGTCTTGCTGGTGACGACGCCCTCGACCATCTTGACACCGCTGATCTGGCTGACCTCGGTCTTGATGGTGCGGACGCAGCCATCACAGCCGATGTTCGGAACCTGAAAACTCTTGCGCTCCACGACAATTCCCTCCACATGCATTGACAATGCACCAGTGTGCATCGCTGATAGCAAAGCATACCCTTGACGCGGTAAGCAGGTCAAATCTTTCCGATCAAGTGGGTTTGGCAGGCCTGGGTTTGGCACGCCAAACCCCTACAGTCACCCCAATGGTTACGGCGAAGCGGTTGTTTCCAACTGAGGTTCGGCTGTGGGCAAGGAAGGCTGGGACTCGTCTGCGCGTCGGGCTTCCTGGCGGCCCAGCGCCGCGAAGCCCAGGCTCGCCAGCAGGGCAGTGGCCGCGCCGCCGAACCAGATAGCGGATGGGCCGAAGGCATCGCTGACGAGACCGCCCGCGGCCGGGCCGATGCCGGTTCCGGCGGTATAGGTCAGCGAGTACAGCCCCATGTAGCGGGCGCGTTTGTCCGGCGGGGCCATCTCCGCGACCAGGGCATTCGAGGTCGGCGCGACCATGAGTTCGCCGAGGGTCATCACGGCCATCACGCCCATGAAGTGGGGCAGCGTCCGCGCCAGCGCGAAGCCGCTCAAGCCGATGGTATAGAAGAGCGAGCCAATCGCCAGCATGGGCATGGGGCGGTAGCGGCGGGTGATCTGGGTGACGCCGTATTGCAGGAAGACGACCATCAGGGCGTTGACGGCCAGGATTTGTCCGAAGGCATCGGCCTGGATGTTGAAGTTCTCGCTGGTATAGACCGAGAGCAGGTTGAAGACCAGGGCGGCAGCGATTTCCAGCAGGGCGAAGACGCCGATGAAGCGCATGAAGCGCCCATCGCGCAGGATGTCGCGGTAGCCGTCCTGCTCGGCCTTCGCGCGGCCGTGCTGCGCTTTCGGCAGGGTCTCGGCGATGAAGAGCGTCACGGGCAGCAGCAGACTGAGGTTGATGGCGGCGGTGGCGAAGTAGGCAATTTCGTGGTTCTGGGCAATGAAGTGGCCGCCGATAGCCGGGCCGAGGGCGATGGCGATGTTGGCGAGGGTGCGGGCCAGCGCGAAGGCGCTCGTGCGGTTTTCCGGGACGATCAGATCGGCCACCATGGTGGTGCTGCCGATGAAGAAGATGGGCTGGAGGATGCCGTACAGCGGGATCAGCAGCACCCACTGACCGAGTTCAGTCGCGCTGCTCATCAGGAGCAGCGTCAGGCTGAAGCCAGCCAATCCGGCCAGCATAACCGGTTTGCGCCCGAAGCGATCCATCAAGCTGCTGATAAAAGTCGTGCCGAGCAGACTGCTGAGGGCTTGCAGGGTCAGCAGGGGGGTGATGCTGGAAAGCGGCGCTCCCGTCTGTTCACGGATGTAGACGGTGATGAACGGCCAGATCAGCGCGGCGGCGGCGCGGTTGGCGAAAAAGCAGGCCATGAGAATCCAGTAGGGGCGGGGGTAGCGGGCAAGACGGTTCACAGTGGTGGATTCAGTCGCTCAGCAAGGCTTCAATTTCGGCGGTCACAGCGGCGTCGGTTTCGGCATTCAGACGGCGGCGCAGCGGCGTTCGCGCCTCGGCTCCGGCGATCCGGTAAAGTCCCCAGGCGGCATGGGCGCGGACG
>JAEUQZ010000435.1 GCA_016788965.1 Anaerolineae bacterium
GCATCATCTTCGACAACATCCGCAAATTCATCAAGTACCTGCTCAGTTCCAATGTCGGCGAAATCCTGGTGATGTTCGTGGCGATCATCGCCGGGCTGAAGATTCCGCTGCTGGCGATCCAGATTCTGTGGATCAATCTGGTGACGGATGGGCTGCCCGCCATCGCGCTGGGCTTTGAACCGGCCGAGGAAGATGTGATGAAGCGCAGGCCGCGCCCCATCACCGAAAGCATCTTCGCGGGAGGGATGGGGACTCACATCGTCTGGGTATCGATTCTGCTGACGGCGCTGACGCTGGGCAGCTACCTGTGGGGCTATGCCACACACGGCATGGATCCGCTCAGCCCGACGCTGGGCGTGGAGAATCTGAGCCGCGCCCAGGTCATCCAGCTCATCGACAGTCACGCGGAGGAAACGCTCGTCCCGGCGGACTGGGACAGCACCTCATTGGAGCAGCGCCGGGCGGTGCTGCTGGCGCACGAGAACGACGAAGCCGAAGAAGAGGTTGGCAGCGGCGGCATCCTCGGTGAAGCCGAGCAGCGCCCGCGGACGATCTCGTTCACCGTGCTGGCGCTGGGTCAGATTTTCCACGTCCTCGCCATCCATTCTGGGGACAAAGCCTCGTTCTTCAAGGACTGGTTCCGCAAGAACCGTATTCTGCTCTACGCCGTGATCTCGACCTTCCTGCTGCACCTGAGCGTGATCTACGTCCCGTTCTTGCAGCACACCTTCGAGACGGACGCGCTCACGCTGGGCGAGTTCGTGGTCGCGCTGGGTCTGGCGTCGGTGATCTTCATCGCCGTGGAGATCGAGAAAGGGCTGCGGCGGAGGCGGCTGGCGCAGGCGGCCGCGCTGCTCAGGTAGGCAGCAGGAACCCCCGCGCGGCCAGCAGGTCGAGGACGCGGGCGGCGGACTGCTCCGGCGTTTCGTGGTCGGTGCGGATGTGCAGATCGGGCGCTTCCGGCGCTTCGTAAGGATCATCGATGCCGGTGAAATTGGGGATTTCGCCGGCCATCGCTTTGGCATACATCCCTTTGATATCCCTGGCGATGCAGACCTCCAGCGGCGCATCCACGAAGACTTCGATAAAGTTGGTCGTCTCCTGGCGGATCATCGCCCGCGCCTCGCGGTAGGGGGCGATAAAGGCGGCCAGCACAGCCACCTGATTGCGGCTGAGCAGCTTGGCGACGAAGGTCACGCGCTCGATGTTCTTGTCGCGGTCTTCTTTGGAGAAACCCAGATCGCGCGTCAAACTCTGGCGGACAGTATCGCCGTCAAGCCGCTCGACGCGCATCCCGCGCCCGCGCAGATCAGACTCAACCAGCTTCGCCAGCGTGGTCTTACCCGCGCCGGAAAACCCGGTAAACCACACCACAAAACCAGGATGCAAACTCATGAGGGTTGGCCTTGTTGGTAGGCTTGCATCAGCACCCGGCTGACCTCCGGGCGCGTGAATTCGAGCGGGAGCAGTTCCCCGGCTGCGAGCCGCGACCGCACCTCGGTTCCGCTGAGGTGGAGCCGCTGGGAGGCATCATGCGGGCAGGTCTTGGCGGTGACGATCTGGCCGCAGGCGAAGCAGTGAAAAGCGTGTTCAAACATCAGCGGCGTGATGCCGATCAGCGCCGGGTCAAACTGGTCGAAGATGCGCTGGGCGTCATACGTGCCGTAGTAGCTTCCCACCCCGGCATGGTCACGCCCGACGATGAAGTGGGTGCAGCCGTAGTTCTTGCGGCAGATGGCGTGGAAGATGGCCTCGCGCGGGCCGGCATAGCGCATGGCTGCCGGGAAGCTCGCCAGCAGTACCCGCTCGCGCGGGAAGTAATGCTCCAGCACCACACGGTAGCTTTCGACGCGCACCGCCGCCGGGATGTCGTCGGCTTTGGTCTCGCCGACCAGCGGGTGCAGCAGCAGGCCATCGGCCATTTCCAGGGCGCACTTCTGCAAATACTCGTGGGCGCGGTGAATCGGATTGCGCGTCTGGAAAGCCACGATCCGCCGCCAGCCGCGTTCGGCAAAGATCGCCCGGCTCTGGGCGGGCGTCAGGTAGAGATCGGGAAACTGTGGCGATGGCGCGGCCAGCATCCAGACCGGCCCGGCCAGATAGATGTCACCCTGGGCCAGCAGCCGCGCGACGCCGGGATGTGCCGGGTCGGTCGTGCCGTAGACCTGCTGAGATTCAGTCTCGCGGTCGTAAGGATACATCTCCGTCAGTTCGAGCAGGCCAACCAGCCGCCCTGCCCCATCGATCAGCGCCACGTCCTGTCCCACCCGCAGCCCCTCAGCCTGTTCACTGGGAACGGCCAGCGTGACCGGCAGAGTCCAGGGCAGCCCATTGGGCAGGTGCATGTCTCGCACGACCGCTGTGTATTCGGCCTGAGTCAGGAAACCGGTCAGCGGGCTGAAAACCCCGGTAGCGATCAGTTCGAGATCGGACAGCGCCACGTCCGAAAGCGTCAGGCGCGGCGCTCGCCGGGCGCGTTCGCGCAGGGCTTCGGCTTCCGCGCCTTCAATACACAAACGGTCGATGAGAACGCCACCGTGAGGCGGGATCGCGGTTAGCAGGCTGGGAGGTGTCATAGGGTGATCGCGTGATTGACTTCAGGCTATTGAACAAACGCGCCCGATTGTACCATCCAGCACAAAGGCGGTGTAGACCGCTCAGATGATCCGCTGGCCGAAGATGCTGGCGGCCAGATCGACCGCGACCTGAGCAGTGCGGTTGTAGACATCCAGAATCGGGTTGACCTCGACCAGATCGAACGAGCCGACCCGCCCATCATCCGCCAGCGTTTCCAGCAGCAGATGTGCCTCGCGGATGGTCAGCCCGCCGGAGACGGGCGTCCCTACCCCCGGAGCCACGCCCGGATCGAGCGAGTCCATATCAAAGCTGACGTGGATTGCCTCGGCGTCACGCAGCACATCCAGCGTCGAACGCGCCACCGCGGCCATGCCGTCCTCGTCGATCTCGCGCATGGTGATGACCTTGATCCCGGCCTGACGGATAGCGACCTTCTCAGCCGGGTCGAGGTCGCGGGTGGCGATCATGACCATGCGCTCCGGCTGGAGCAGCCGCTCGCCGATCCGCAGGGGCGGCGGGCAGCGTCCCATCAAGGCGGCCACGACCATGCCATGCACATTGCCGGACGGGGTAATCTCCGGGGTGTTGAAGTCGCCATGAGCATCCACCCAGATCACGCCGACCCGATCCGAGCGATACAGCGCCGCCGAAATGCTCCCCAGCGCGATGCTGTGATCGCCGCCGAGGACGACCTGGCGCTCCCCGGCCTGGATCGATGCCCGCATGGTGTCGTGCAGCCGCTGGCAGACAGCGGCGATGGCCGAGGCGTTATGGTTTCGGGATTCTTCCGGCAGGTTGGGGACTTCCTCGATGACCGGCACAGACACATTGCCCGCATCGCGCACCTCCAGCCCGATGGACTGCAAACGCTTCTGCAGGCCGGCGTAGCGGATCGCGCTCGGCCCCATATCGACGCCGCGCCGGTTCTGCCCCAGATCCATTGGAACGCCGACGATGCACACCGGGCGCTGATCTTGAGCCATGAGATTCCCCCTCCACAGTAATCGACCTTCAGGAATTGTAATCGCCCTGGGTTAAACAGCAAGCTCACTACGATGAAGGCTGCGCGACATCCAGCAGAGTCATCCGGTAGAACGCGCCCAGTTGCTCAATAAAGGCCTCACGCGCCACAACAAGGTAATTGCCGTGATCCGCGCCAGAGACGATCCATAACTCGGCGGAAATGCCCGTTTCGCGGGCGCGCTGAAGCATCTGCTCTGCGCCGTCCAGCGAAACCTCCAGACTGCCGTAGACCAGCAGCAGCGGGCGACTGCCGAACTGATCGATGGCATGGATCGGACTGAGGACCTGAACATCATCGCCGGTAATCAGGCGGTACGCGCCCGTTGCGCCAGCGTGATACAGCGCCAGCACGAAGTTGGGCGCGTCGTTCAACTGCATCGTCTCGGCGAAGTCATGATAA
>JAEUQZ010000436.1 GCA_016788965.1 Anaerolineae bacterium
CCGGAAGAAGGGCTGCTCGACCTGGAGCGGCGGGGGATTCTGAAGGCGATCCATCCGGCGTTCGAGGTGAATGAGCGGATCGGTGATTTGTTCCAGGCCGCGCGGTCGCTGGCGTTCCCGTGGCCGGTGGCGGTGGGGGATTTCCCGGCGTTGTACTGGCATCTGCTGGCGGCGGGGCTGGAACCGGAGCGGGTGGAGAGCGTGTGTGAGCGGCTGTTGGTTCCCCAGGGGATGACTCAATCGATGCTGATGATGCGCGATTTGTTGAAACAGCGGGCATGGCTTGCCGATCATGATGTGCGTCCCAGCCAGATCAACGCCCGGCTGAAACCTGTGCCGGAGTTGGCGCTGCTGGCCGTCTGGATGCTGGTCGAAGAGCCGCTCATCCGGCAGCGAATCCGGTCATATTGGACGGAGTGGCGGCTGGTGAAACCGGCGACGACGGGACATCATCTGCGGGAGCGAGGAATTCCGCCGGGGCGGTGCTATGGGATTGTGCTGAGCCGACTGTTGGCGGCGCGTCTGGACGGCGAAATACGGACAGATTCCGACGAAGCGCGTTTGCTCGAACATCTGCTCAATGAGGAACGGTTGTGCGATGGTCGCGCTTGATCGTACCGGGCTGCATGTGTCGCTGACGATCCGTTTCCGGTTGGCGACGGAGGCCGATCTACCCAAACTGGAATGGCATGGGCAGTTCGCGCACTTCCGCCCACTGTTCCGCAAGGCATTCCAAGAACAGAAGGCTGGACGGCGGGCGATGCTGATCGCAGACTGTCATGATTTCCCGATTGGGCACATTTTCGTGCAATTCGCGCGGTCGAAGGCCACATACACGGATGACGAAGAACGGGCATATCTGTACTCCCTGCGGGTGATGGAGATGTTCCAGGGGCAAGGGATCGGCACGCGACTGATCCATATGGCCGAGGGGCTGATCCAGGATCGGCGAATGGAGTGGGTGACTATCGCAGTGGGGAAACAGAACATTGGGGCGCTGCGGCTTTATGAACGTCTGGGCTATGACATCTACACGGATGATCCAGGGCGGTGGAGCTACCGCGACCACCAGGGAATCGTCCGGCACATGAACGAACCATCCTGGCTGTTGCAAAAGCGGCTGTACTTGCGGTAAAATTCACGACCGCTTCTCAGATGTTGCAAAACTGTAATTCCAAAACAAATGTTCTGGACGGTTTTGCCGATAGATTGAACCCGACTGAGGGGGTCGAATTTGGATATGAACATCAAGCAGGCGTCGGTACGCCTCACCCGCTGGCACGGTGGTCAGCACCCGACTTTTTCGACAATCACACGCGAAATGAAAAAAGAGGGTCTGCGTCCGTACATGTGGGAGAACACACCGAATCAACGGTATGGCGTCCGCAGCCACGGCTATCACAAGGTGCTGTATGTGATCGAGGGGCAGGTTGAAATCACGCTCCCGGACAGCAACCAGCGCATGAATCTACGGGCGGGCGACCGGGTGGATATTCCGGCAGGTGTGCGCCACGGGACGATCATCGGAGCGACGGGGGCCAAATGCGTCGAAGCGGCGCTGGTTTCCCGGTAAACCCATCATTCAGGCTTTATCAAAGCGGGCCGCCTCCGGGCGGCTCTGCTATTTCTGGGGCGAGGAGGACGCCATCCCCTAAAGGGGACGGCTACCTAAAAGCCATGTCCACTAAAGGGACAAAAGACAGCGCGATAAGCGAGTCCATTCACGAAAGATCGTCATGGTATCCGAGTTTACAGCAAGAGTGGAATGCAGCACGTCAAACAGGTTCACTATCGCCGAATGGCCGAGCCGACTATAATGCCTCTGAACAGCCTGGCTGTTCGGCTGTTTGAACCTAGCGGAGAAACTGATTAGATCGAGCCTAACGCTCCTCACCCCCCAACCCCTCTCCATTGCATGGAGAGGGGGAGTCGAACGCATTGAGACGGGGGTAGGATAATCGGTAAGGCGCATTCTGTTTCGTTTGTTGTCCATAACATTCCAAATCTATGAGTTGCTGAGTCCATCTGTCCCATGCAGCTACCCCCCGCCTCACGGCGCCAATTCATTCAATCCTGGTTTTCATCCACGCTGGTTTCGCTGGCGGCGCGGCTGCGCGACGTTCAGGCTCGCGTGGGGATTGATGCCGATGGTTTTACGCTCACCAGCGCGTTTCTTGGAGAAGCCTGGGCGCAGCACGCTGCGCCCCTACGGGCTGTGACGCATCAAGATTGGCGGTTGGCTGTTGGCGGTTTGGTGGATCAACCAATGGCGCTGCGATGGAATGATCTGGCGGCGCTGACGGTGATCGAGCGGGCGTACACGGTCATCAGCCGTGATAGCAGCCCGCGCGCGCCGAAGCTGGGACATGGGCGGTGGCGCGGGATTCCGGTTCTGGCGGCGCTGGAAGCGGCGGGTATCCAGGCAGAGGCTTCGGTGGTCTGGTTCACTGGAGCGGATGGGCGAAGCAGTGTTATCGAACGCGGGCAACTGGCAGAGGCGCTGCTGGCGTCCGAGATCAACGGCGAGAGGCTGCCTGCCGAGATGGGTGGGCCGGTGCGGTTGATCGTGCCGGGAGTCTACAGCGAGCGGCTGCCGGGGGCGATCCAGCGGATCACGGCGGCGACGGGGAGCGCACCCCAAGACTCGATTCCGGTGACAGCCAGTTTCATCACGCCGTATCACCGGGAGCGCATCACCGGAGCGGTGCTGCTGGCGGGGATGGCCTACGCAGGCGACCGGGCTGTGTCGCAGGTCGAACTCAGTGTGGACGACGGGCCGTGGATGGGCGTACTGGATCAAGCGGGCGCGGCGTTCCAGTGGACGCTGTGGCAGGCGGTCTGGAACGCACCCGCGCCGGGCGATTATCACTTCCGGGTACGGGCCATCGACAGCAGCGGTCAGGTGCAGGAGGCCGGGGTGGATGGCACGGGGCTGCACGGGATTGTCGCCCGGGTGCTGGCGGAGTTACGGTAGGACAAGAATGAGGGCGCAGCACGCTGTGCCCCTACGGAAGATCGGCGATTGGGATTGGTTCGGGTATCGTAAGGACGTCGATGAAGCGAATGGACATGGGGCTGAGCCGCAGGGCGTTTTTGCAGATCATGGGAGTGACCGCCACTGTTGGGGCAGCGGCTGCATTCAGATCAGTGGGCGCAGAACAGCTCTCACAGTTGGCCGGGCGGGCACTGGAGGCTGCGCCGATGCGGGCGATGCCGCACCGGTCGGCGGTGGTGACGGGGACGCTGTGGCCGGACAGCATGGTGTCGATTGTTGGGGAGCGGGGTGGGTGGTATCAGACCGAGCAGGGCTGGACACCACGAGAAATGCTCCAGCCGATGCTGCCGTATGCGCCCGCCGCGGATTCCAGGCTGCTGAAGATTGGCGAATGGGTGGAAGTGGCCGCGCCCGCGGCCTCGATACGGGTGATGTGCGCGGCCGATGCGCCGCTGGTCGGGCGAATTGGATACGGCGGGGTACTCCGCATCGTGGATGCGCTGCCGGGCGAACCGTATGGATGGATCGCGGTGGCGGATGCGGCAGGGGAATTACTGGGCTGGTCGCAAGCGGCGTTCTGGCGGGGGGTGGAAGAACCTGTGCGCGGAACGGGGGAACGCAGCCTGGTGATCGATTCCCGGCAGTTCGAGGCGATGGCTATCGAAGCCGGGCGAGAAGTCATGGTCGTGCGCTGCACAGTGGGGGATGAAGTCCGCCTGGGGCGCACTGCGCCGACGGCGTGGCAGATCAGCAGCACGGTGGATTCAGACGAACATCGGCTCGGCGTGCCGTGGCAGGTAGCCTTCGAGGGGGGTAAGCTCTTCGGGGCGTACTGGCACAATGCGTTTGGGCGGGTAGTTCCGGGATCGTCGGTGGAAGTGCCCGTGCTGGCCGCGCGGTGGCTATATGGCTGGTTGAACCCGGAGAGCGTGATCGAGGTGATTTGACCTAGAAGTAATGCACCGTCGCGGCGGATAGTCTATTCATGGAGGGAAGAATTCAAA
>JAEUQZ010000437.1:0-277 GCA_016788965.1 Anaerolineae bacterium
ATCGATTCATGGCTCGACTCCATAAATGGCGCTAACCTGCTTCGCCTGGAGCGCTGCTGTACTGGTGGGTGATGTGGTAGATGGGTGAAGCAGCAGATTCACGAGTCAGGTTAGGTTCCAGCAATACCGCGATTTTAATACCAAGCTCGAACAAAATAGCGTTAAGGTTCAAATTATCACCCCATCATAACCAATTCGCGCCAACGCTCACTTCCTGCCCCCATCCACCTCCCTCCGTGTTTTCTTTGCGTCCTTTGCGGTTAAATCTTCTTCCTTC
>JAEUQZ010000437.1:287-3992 GCA_016788965.1 Anaerolineae bacterium
CCAAAACCGCCGAAATCGGGCAGAGTCTTCCCAATGATTCGCCTTGTACCCGCACGAGGAACGTACCCATGAGCATCCATATCGCCAATGCCCCGGTCAGTTGGGGCATCTATGAGTTCAAGGACATCGAGCCGAAGTACCCCTACAGCCGCGTCCTGGACGAGATCGTCGAGACCGGCTACACCGGCCTGGAACTCGGCCCCTGGGGCTACCTGCCCACCGATCCGGCCCTCCTCCGCCCGGAACTCGCCAGCCGCAAGCTTCAACTCCTCTCGTCCTACGTCCCCGTCAAGTTGGTTGATCCCAACGCCCACGCCGAAGGGGAAGCCCAGGCCCTCCGGGTCGGCCGTCTCCTGGCCGACTGCGGCGCCCAGGTCATCGTCCTGGCCGATGACAACGGCACTCTGCCCGATCTCATCGCCCGCTCCGGCCACCGCACCGGCTCGATCCTCTCGGCTGACGAGTGGGATGTCTTCGCCCAGGGCGTCAACCGCATCGCTCGCCGCGTCCACGACGAGTTGGGGCTGAAGATCGTCTTCCACCACCACTGCGCCGGCTACGTCGAAACCCCGGAGGAAACCCGTAACCTGATGGGTCGCGTCGATGCCGATCTGGTCGGGCTGTGCCTGGATACCGGCCACTGGCACTATGGCGGTGGGGACGCGGTGCAGTGCCTTGACGAGTACGGCGAGCGCGTCCGCTACCTGCACCTCAAGGATTGCAGCCCCGATATCCGCGAGCTGTCCCGCCGCGAAAACCTCAACTACCGCGAGGCGACCCAGGCCGGTCTCTACTGTGAACTCGGCGACGGCATGGTCGATTTTCCGACCATCCTCAGCCGGATGCAGTCCCTCGGCTACGACGGTTGGGCCATCGTCGAGCAGGATGTCCTGGTGGACGATCTCGACGCCCCGCGCCTGAGTGCCCGCCGTAACCGCGAGTATCTCCGCAAGCTGGGGTTCTGATCTACCATTTCCCCGGTCGGGCGGCTATAATCCGCCGGGATTAGCCCCCGGAACGGGGCAGTGAAAGCGAGAATTCAATGACCCAAGTGGACACCATCATGGATGGGATCGTGGTCAGCCTGGCGTACTTGCTGACTGTCGATGGCGAGGAAGTGGACCGCGCGACGGCCGAGTCTCCGCTGGAGTACCTGCACGGCGCGGATAACATCGTGCCCGGCCTGGAACAGGCGCTGGAAGGCCGCCGCGTCGGCGAGCGCATCAGCGTGGCCGTTCCGCCGGAACAGGGCTACGGCACCTATGATGAAGAAGAGATCGACGAATACGACCGCGACGAAATCCCCGATGCCGACCAGCTTGAACCGGGGACGCTCATCGAGGTCGAGGACGAAAACGGCTTCATCTACGAAGGCGTCATCACCGAAGTCACCGACAGCCTCGTCCTGGTGGACTTCAACCACCCGCTGGCCGGGAAGACTCTCCACTTCGATGTGGAAATCCTGTCGCTGCGGGAAGCCGAGCCGGAAGAACTCGACCACGGCCACCCCCACGCGCTGGATGGCTTCTACGGCGACGACGACGACGATTATGACGACGAAGACGGCCGCGCCTGATCCGGCCGCGCGGAGGCCCGCTCCGATGAGGGGCGGGCCTCCCTCCCCACCATGTCCCCCAAGCTGATCCTCGCCTCCAGTTCACCCCGCCGCCGCGAACTCCTCAGCGCATTGGGCGTGACCTTCTCCATCATCAAACCCGACATCGATGAAACCCAGCGTCCCGGCGAGGCCCCGCTGGATTACGTCCGCCGCCTCAGCCGCGAGAAAGCTGCCCGCGCCGCCGAGCAGATCGGCCAGCCGGCCGCAGTCCTGGCCGCCGATACCAGCGTCGTGCTGGGGGCGGATACGCTCGGCATCGACGCCCAGGGCGAGGTGCTGGGCAAACCCGCCGACACCGAAGACGCCCGCCGGATGCTGGAACGGCTGCGCGGGCGCACCCATCAGGTCTGCACGGCCATCACCCTGGCGGTGATCCAACCGGGGCAGCCAACCGCGCTGCTCACCGAAGTCGCGCGGACGGATGTCCTCATGCGGCCGTACACCGACGCCGAGATCGCGGCCTACATCGCCACCGGCGACCCCTTCGATAAAGCCGGCGGCTACGCCATCCAGCACCCCGTGTTCCGCCCGGTCGAGCGGATCGAGGGCTGCTTCTCCAATGTGGTTGGGCTGCCGGTCTGCACGCTGCGGAACGCGCTGGCCGGGATTGGCTGGCCGGGAATCCAGGCCGCGCCGGGCTGCTCCTGCCGCGCCGACTACGGGAGCATGTTCTTTTAGCCCCGTATCATCGGAGACCGAGTCGTGAGCCATCCGCGCTATAATGGTGGTGAGCAGTGGAGTATGAGGGCATAACGTAATGGAAGCGCTACAACTCGCTGAAATGGTGACATTGGAGGCGTTTGAGGCGTTCCTGGCCCAGCCGGAGAACCGCAACCATGACTTTGAATGGATCGGCGGGAGGATCGTCGAGGTGGTTTCCAACAGCTATTCTTCTGAGGTTGCGGCCCTCCTGTTGATCCGGGTCGGCGGTCATGTGCTGGCGAACAAACTCGGTCGCGTCACCGGAGCCGATGGCGGCTATATCATCGGTGGGGATCGCTACATCCCCGATATGGCCTTCACATCCTTTACCCGCCAGCCAGAACCCTGCCACGACGCCTATAACCCCGTGCCTCCTGATCTGGCCGTCGAGGTGCTGTCCCCGACGAATGAGGAGCGTGATATTCGCGTCAAGATCGTGAATTACCTGCGTGTTGGGACAACGGCCTGGCTGGTCGATCCGATCCAGCAGACCGTCGAGGTCTACGCGCCGGATCAAGCCCCGCAGATCATTCGCAGGAATGGTGTACTCGATGGCGGGACGCTGCTGCCGGGGTTCAGGCTGGCGCTGGCCGAGTTATTCGCGGAGGGAACGGGGGCGGGCTGATTTACGCCGCCCCCATGAGGAACTGCTCTACCGGCTGATCTGCATCGGCATGATGACGGTGACGAAATCGTCGCGGTTCCGCACGCGGTTCGCGCCAATTCTGGCCCCATCAGGGCTGGTCACTCCGACCAGCCCTTTTTGCTTGGGGTGGGGTGAGCGATGTATGTGTTGATCGGAAGGGCAGAACATATATGATAGTTGGCAGTGATTCGCAGATGTGTCCTGCTAAACAATCAGCATCACAATTTCAGTGAATTACGAAAGTTGATCTTCTTCCTGATTTCGTAGACAAGTGACTATTTGGAAGCATGTATTGCTCCCCCTCAATCAGTGCGAAGCCTCTCCGAGGGATACCAAGTGGAGAAGCTGTTGGGAGGAGGAAAATGGAATCAGTGATTCACTGAATTTGGATAGTTGTCTACTGCAAGCCAGTTCTGTCAATGAAAAAAACACGCTATGATAGTAATGAGATCAAAGACATCCGAGAGTGTTGAATATGGGATTTGCCAAGTTTTACCTAAAGCTCCTAAGAGATGAATATTTGGAAGGATTATTGATCATACCTTCAATGATTGTAGTAATGGTGATTGATGCTGTCGCTAGAAGTTCTTTTAGTTGGCTTGATGCCATCGCTATTGTCTTGCCTGTTCTCTATTTGTTGTACATGTTATACGATGTGTATGCATCAACACTATCTCTGACGAGAGATTTGCAATCAGGATATTCTTTATGTCTTGGTAAATCGAGAGACGAATTCGCT
>JAEUQZ010000438.1 GCA_016788965.1 Anaerolineae bacterium
AGCCGCTACAACCTCTCGACGGAGGTGATCGACGCGCGGTTCATCAACCCGCTGAATTACGCCAAGATCGTCGAATCGGTGCGGAAGACGGGCAAGGTGCTGCTGGCCTCGGATGCGTGCGAGCGCGGGTCGTTCCTGCATACGATGGCCTCGAACATCAGCCAATTGGCATTCGATCACCTGGACGCACCGGTGACGGTGGTCGGGGCACGGAACTGGATCACCCCCCCAGCAGAACTGGAGGAGGTGTTCTTCCCGCAGAAAGAATGGATTCTGGATACGATTCACGAACGGATGCTGCCGCTGCCGGGGCATCAGGTGACGACGGCGCAGGGCACGGGTGAAATCCTGACCCGCAACCGGATGGGAATCTAGCTGTGGGGGGCACGAACGGCGTTCCTCAGTACCCGCGCGTCCATCTGGCGGTGGATAACTGCTTCGCCAGCAAACGCTGGACCGCGCCGCTGGATTGGATGCGGATCGCGCGGGAGGCGGGACTCTACTGCGTCGAGGCGAGCGCAGACAACGAATGCGATCCGCTGTACACGACGGCGGAGTCGCTGGCAAGCTGGATCGATGATGTGAAACGGGCTTCGGAGCAAACCGGGGTGCGGGTCAGTACGTTCTATTCCGGGCACGGGAGCTACGCCACGCTGGGGCTGGCGCACCCGGATGAACGGGTGCGGGAGCATATGCAGCGGCGCTGGCTGGAGCCGATGATCGCCAGCGCCGCATCGCTCCAGGCCGGGCTGGGCTTTTTCTGCCACGCTTTCCCGCAGGCGGTACTGGCTGATCCGACGGCCTATGCCGAGGCAGAAGCGGATTTGTTCCGGCGGTTGGCGGAACTGGCGGTCGTCGGGCAGCGGGTCGGATTGAGCAGCCTGTCGGTGGAGCAGATGTACGTGCCGCACCAAGTCCCGTGGACAATCCGAGGGGCAGAGCGGCTGCTCAAGGCGGTCTACGAGCAGGGCAAAGCGCCCTTCTATATCACGCTGGACACGGGGCATCAGGTCGGGCAGAAGCACTACCAGAAGCCGAGCATCGGGCAGATCGAGGCGGTCGTCACAGCGCGGCGGCGGGGCGACGATCTGCCAGATGTGTGGTTGGGGCCGGTGGAGATCGCGCCGGACTGCCAGAAGGCTGGCGCGGTCGAGGAATGGCAGCGGCGGATTGAGGCGCGGCCGTACCTGTTCGCCGAGGGCGAGGACGGGGATGTGTATGCCTGGCTGCGGCGGCTGGGGCGGTACTCGCCGATCATCCACCTGCAACAAACGGATGGAAGTGCCTCGGCGCACCGTCCGTTCACGGAGGCGTTCAACCGCAGCGGGATCATCCACGCCGAGCAGGTGTTAATGGCGCTGTACGAGTCGTGCAGCCAGTTGGCAATTTCCGGCAATGAGATGCCCCCGGTTGAAGACATCTACCTGACCATTGAAATGTTCAGCGGGACGGCGGAACGTCCGGCGCGGATTCTGGCGAATCTGCGGGAGACGGCGGCCTACTGGCGGCGGTTCGTGCCAGAGGACGGGATGCGGCTGGACGAGATCAGGCAGCACATAGCGACTACACATCAGGAACAGCAACCCTTATGAATCAGGATCGGTTTGCACTGGAGCATTACGAGTCGCAGTTGAATGATTTCGATCCGGCGATCCGCGCCCATGCTCTGGAGGAACTGATGGCGCTGGCGCGGGATGGCGAAGTGCCGTTCGCGCCGTTGATGGACGCGGCCAACATGCACTGCCACACGTTCTTCTCGTTCAACGCCTACGGGCATTCACCGACTTCGCTGGCCTGGCTCGCCAAGCGGCGGGGCTTCAAGGCTGTCGGCATCGTCGATTTCGATGTACTGGACGCGGTGGATGAATTCCTGGACGTGTGCGAACTGATCGGGGTGCGGGGCAGCGCGGGGATCGAAACGCGGGTGTTCATCCCGGAATTCGCTGACCGCGAGATCAATTCGCCGGGCGAGCCGGGCGTGTGCTATCACATGGGCATCGGGTTCGCGAAAACGGCGGTTCCCGACTCGGCAGCGCCGATCCTGGATGATCTGCGACAGCGGGCCAGCCGCCGCAACCGGGACATCGTGTTCCGGGTGAACCGCTACCTCGACCCGGTGGCGCTGGATTATGAGCGCGATATCGTGCCGCTGACCCCGGCAGGCAATCCGACCGAGCGGCATATCGTGGCCGCGTACATCCAGGCGGCGGGCAAACGGCTCGACCACCTGGGAGCCTTCTGGTCGGATCGGTTGGGTGTGCCCGCCGACCAGATCGAGGCGCTGCTGAACGATGTGCCCAAGTTCCAAAACCTGGTGCGCTCCAAGCTGATGAAGCAAGGCGGGGTCGGCTACGTGCGACCCGGCGCAGAGACTTTCCCGACGGTGGAGCAATTCCACAGTCTGATTACGGCGTGCGGGGCGCTGCCGTGCGCGGCCTGGCTGGATGGAACCTCGGCAGGCGAACAGGCTATCGAGGAACTGCTGACGCTGCTGGTGGGCAAAGGGGTGGTGACGTTCAACATCGTGCCGGATCGCAACTGGAACATCAGCGACCCGGAGGCCAAGCAGGTCAAGCTCCGCAACCTGTATCAGGTGGTGGAACTGGCGCAGGCGCTCGATCTGCCGCTGAACGTCGGGACGGAGATGAACAGCTACGGCCAGAAGCTGATCGATACGTTCGAGACGGTGGAACTGGCTCCGGTGCGGGAGGCTTTCCTGGATGGGGCACATTTCATTTATGGGCACACGGCGCTGCAACGGGCGGCGGGATTGGGTTATCTGAGCGCGTGGGCGGAGGCGCACCTGCCGACCCGGCGCGAGCGGAATGCGTTCTACACGCGGGTTGGCTACCAACTGACTCCGGGGCGGCCGGGGCGTTTGGGGATCACGGCGGATTGGACGCCAGGGGATATTCTGGGGAAGGTCGGTAAGGGGTAGGGATGAGGCCCGCCGCCGGATGTTTTTCAGGGTTAGGTTTCCCGGAGAATACAAGAAGAATTGAACCGCCAAGAACGCCAAGATAGTACGGAGAGTGTGGGGTATTTTCAGGGCGAGAGATTCGGGTTGATGGGTTATTTTGAAGGGGGCGGCAGATGTCCGATAAATTGAACACATTCCGCGAGGCGCAGACTCCCCTGCCCGACCATAACACGGTCTGGCCGCTGTACGGCGCGGGTTTCGATAACCTGGGGATGGACGACAAACCTATCGACGTGCCGCTGCCGGAAATCGGGGCGGATCAACTGCTGGTGCGGCATGATGCGTGCAGCATTTGTTTTTCCGATGTGAAGGTGCTGAAGCTGGGCCAGGAGCATCCGCGTATTTACCGCAACATGCGGACTCAGCCGGTGGTGCTGGGGCATGAAGTGGCGATGACGGTGGTGCAGGTCGGCGAGACTCTGCGCGGGCAGTACCAGGTTGGGGATCGGTTCACGATTCAGGCCGACATCTACATCGGCGGCGTGGGTTATGCCTATGGTTACGAAATCGAGGGCGGGTTCTCCAAGTACGGCGTGATCGACCAGCGGGTGCTGCACGGCGATGAAGGCAATTACCTGCTGCCCGTGCAGCGCAAGACGGGCATCGTCGAGAGCGCATTGATCGAGCCGTGGGCGTGCGTGATCGCGGCGTATGGGCTGGATTACCGGACGACGCTGAAAGCGGGCGGGACGGCCTGGTTCGTGGGCAGCGACGCAGCGGATCCGCGGCCATATCGATTGAGCGCAGGGTTCGACAAGGCGTCGCACCCGGATCACGTGATGGTGTCGAACGTACCAGCGGCGTTTGAAAGCTGGCTGCGGTCGCAGGCGAGCCAACTGGGGATTGAAGTGACCAGCGTGGCGGATGTCTCGGCTCCTCCGGTGGACAAAGTAGACGACATCATTCTGCTGGGGGCTGATCCTGATCTGCTGGAAAAAGTGAGTCCGCATCGGGCAAACTTCGGCGTGTTC
>JAEUQZ010000439.1 GCA_016788965.1 Anaerolineae bacterium
CCTGGAAGCCCACCCCGACCGAGCGCCACCTGATCCAGTTGGGCTGCAAACCCTATTACAAGATGGTCGGCGTCTGGGCCAAGAAGCTGGCCCAATCCACGCTCGTCCGCAGCATGGAAAGCCCGCGCCCTTCGGTAGCCCCGGCAGGAGCCTGGCTGTGCATCGGCGTGGCCGGCGAACCGTGGAGCGTCACCGACGAGTGGTTCCACACCCGCTACCTGGTCGAGAACGCCTCCGTGCGCTAAATCCCCTCAACACCATTAAAAGCAAAGGGCGGGAACATGTCCCGCCCTTCGCAAAAGTAAGCTGGGCTGCTGAATGAAGTGATAAGCATTTGCCCAGTATAAAAACGCTTGTGGGTATTCAGCCCGCCGCCACCAGCACCGGCTGGATCGGCTCCACCGAACGCAGCGCATCGCGCACCGTGTCCAGCAGATCGTGGGCATCGAACGGCTTGGCGAGGTACTCGGTCGCGCCCTGGTCGAGCGCATAGACCAGATCGGGCAGTTCGTAGTAACGCGAGATGGCGACGAAGGGGATTGGGCGGCTCAGGTCGTCGTGGCGCAGTTGGCGCAGCAGCGCCCAGGCATCCGTCTCGACCATATCGACATCACACAGGATCAGGTCGGGTTTGAGCGGGGAATGCACCGCGTGCAGCGCTTCCTGGGAATTCAGGGCGCTGACCGTTTCGTACCCAGCAATCTCCAGCAGGAAGGTCATACTCCGAAGCAGGCGGGCATGGTCTTCGATAATCAGGATCGTCAAACCGTTTCCATAACCTGTCGTTTTCATGATATTCACGCTTTCTTGTTCCCGTGATCTACTTTGAGAATAACGTAAAGAATTGAGGAAGTCCATCAAGAAATCAATTCTTTATGGATTTTTCAGAACTCATCAAGCCTTGTGTGTGTATTGACCTTACCGCGCATGAGAAGGCCGTGAAAAGCCGCCCGTTCTCCCCGCAAAACCCATTAGAATGACGCCGGAGACAATCGGTTCGAGGGACTGCCATTCATGAATACGGGCGAAACATTATCCTGGCGGGCGGTGGCCGCCGCCGGACTTTCCTTCGCGGCCATGACCGTCGGCCTCACGCTGCTGATCCAGGCCGTCGGGCTGGAGCGGCTCCAGCAGGCCATCGTCGAGGCCGGGCCATTAGCCCCGCTGCTGTATATCGCCGTGCGGGCCGCCACCTTCATCGCCGCGCCGTTGAGCAGCGGGCCGATCCAGTTCGCAGCCGGGGCGCTCTTCGGGCTGATCCCCGGCACAGTCTACTCGCTGATCGGCGAGGTGGTTGGCGGCAGCGCCAACTTCTGGATCGCCCGGCTGCTGGGCCGTCCGGTCGTGCGGCGGCTGGTCGGCGCGGGCGGCATGGAGAAGATCGAGAAGCTCTACCATCAGGTCGGCGAAGCCTGGACGCTGGTCTATGCCCGGCTGTTCTTCTTCGCCTTCTACGACTTCATCAGCTACGCCGCCGGCTTCACCCCGGTGCGCTATGCCACCTACGCGCTCATCACCGCCGTCGTCGGCATCGTGCCGACCTTCGCGGCGGTCGCCATCGGCACGACGCTGACCGGCGACAACAACGGCCTGGTGCTGCTCTATGCGGCGCTGGGGGTGTTGTGTATCATTCCGCTGGTGTTTTATGGCCGCGTCCGCCGCTGGTTCAAGCGCGACCGCGCCCTCCGCGAAGGATAACCCATGCCCGACCCGACCCCTTCCGCAGCCGCAGCCTATATGCAGGCTGTGCGCGAGCGCCTGGATGCCATCGCCGCCGCCGAGATGGACACCGTGCTGCGCTGCGCCGAGAGCATCGCCGGGGCGATCCAGCGCGGCGGGATGCTCTACCTGTTCGGGACGGGGCATTCCCACATGCTGGCCGAAGAAGGCCACTTCCGCGCCGGGGGATTGGCCGCCGTCTGCCCGATCCTCGCCAGCGGGCTGATGCTGCACGAAAGCGCCGATGTCAGCGGCCTGCTGGAACGCACGCCCGGCGTCGCCAGCAGCATCCTGACGCGCTACCAGCCGCAGCCCGGCGACGTGATGATGATCTTCTCCAACAGCGGGATCAACATGGCTCCGGTGGAGATGGCCCAGCGGGCCAAGGCGCTCGGCCTGACCGTGATCGCCGTCGTCTCCCGCGCCTATGCCGAGAGCATCCCGACCGGCCCGGCGGGCGTCAAACTGGCCGAGGCCGCCGATCTGACGCTGGACAACCACGGCCTGCCCGGCGACGCGCTCGTTCCCGTGGGTGATGATCTGCGGGCCGGGCCGCTCTCGACCATCGCCGGAGCCTTCCTGCTGAACGCCGTGCTGGTGGAAGCGGCCGCGCGGCTCCAGGCGCGGGGCCTGACCCCGCCCGTGATCGTCAGCATCAACATGCCCGGCGCGGCGGATCACAACGCCGAACTCATCGCCCGCTACGCCCCCCGCAACCCCCATATATAAATGTCATCGTAGGGACGGCCTTCTGGCCGTCCGTCTTCTTTCTTCCCGTCCGCCGCGTCCCGCAACGCTTTCCCATTCTGCCTCATCCGTGTTACTATCTCCCCATACCTTCCCGCCCGCGGAGGCGCCCGATGCCCGCCGACTCGCCCGACCTCCTCCACGATGTCTTCATCAGCTACGCCCGCAAGGATGCCAATCTCGGCGCGGCTCCGCTGGATGCCGCCCTGCAACCGCGCTACCGCACCTGGCGCGACATCCGCGGCATCGACCCCTCGCAGGATTTCACCGCCGAAATCGAGAAGGCCATCAAAGCCTCCCGCTGCGTGGTCGTCTGCATCACCCCCGATGTCGAGCGTGACGACAGCTTCGTCCGCCGTGAGATCGCTTACGCCAGCTACCTCAAGAAGCCCATCCTCGTCGCCCGCTTTGCCGATATTGCCCCGCCGATCAACGTCTTCACCCACACCTGGATCGACTTCTTTGCCGGCTGGGATGCGGCCTTCGCCCGCCTGCTGAGCTGGTTGAGCGGCGAGGCGGTCGCCACCGCCCGCGCCGAACCCGCCCCGACCGTGCACATCGATCCCTATAAGCCCTATGTCGAGAACTTGCTCGGCGAGGTGGTTGCCCAGATCGGGCGCTCGGTGCTGTCCGATGACATCATCACGCTGCACACCGTCTCATCCTCCGATGATGTCCCCCAGCGCGTTTGGAACTTGAAGACCAAATACCGTCGTTGTGTCCTCAATCCGAAGGGCGAAGCAGTGGCCGTAGAAAATGAAAGCTACGCGACGCTCCGTCAGGCTTATGAGGCTCAGGTATGCGACGGCCGCGTCCTGTTGTTGGGTGAACCCGGCGCGGGCAAAACGACGACTCTGCTCGCTTTCGCCCGTGATGCCGCCGCTGCCCGCCTGAGTGATCCGACTCAGCCGCTGCCGTTCTTCGAGTACATCTCGTCTTGGCGAGCTGACATGAACCAACCGTTGAATGACTGGTTGGCGTCTCAGAACAAAGGCTTCAGCGCTCCCGCCCTCCACTCCCTAATCGAGCAGGGCGACGCCCTCCTGCTCCTCGACGGCCTGGACGAACTCGGCTCCCGCCGCCCGGTCGATCCCAAAAAACCCGATGGCGAGCAGTACGACCCTCGCGAGCGCTTCCTGAAGGCATTGCCCGCTACAGGCCGCGTTATCCTCAGCAGCCGCGTCGAGGAGTACCGACAGATCGGAGCGCAGGCCGCGCTCAACTGCGCCGTCCGCCTCGAACCGCTCGATGACGCCCAGATGCAGGCGTATCTGGCTGATGTGCCCGACCTCTGGCAGGTCATCGCCTCCGATGCCAGTCTGAGAGAAGCCCTCCGCACCCCGCTCTTGCTGGCGCTCGTCCGCGTCGGCTTCGAGGGATCGCCCGCCGAACTTCGTGCCCTCCGCGACCTCAACGCCGGCGACCTCAACGACCGTGTCTGGGACGCCTTCATCGACCAGCGTTGGGCACA
>JAEUQZ010000043.1:0-4200 GCA_016788965.1 Anaerolineae bacterium
CTGATCGTCGGCGCGGTGGCCGTCTTCGCCCTGGCGATGATCGGCATCGGACTCACCTCGGTTTTCGTCGTGGCCGTGGGACTGCTCCTGCTGGCGATGGGCGCGATGGGCGCGGTCAGTCCCATCCGCCAGAGCTTCATCCACCAGATCATCCCGACCGAGCAGCGGGCTTCCGTCCTCTCGGTGGATAACATGGTCGCCAGCGCCGGTGGGATCGTCACCCAGTCGCTTCTGGGACAGGTCGCGCTGGCGCAGGGCATTGGCCTCGGTTATGTGCTGGGTGGCTTCTTTACGCTGCTGTGCATCCCTCTCGGTTGGGTACTGCGCCGCATCAGCGGTGACACCGACCGGATTGGAGAACCTACACCCCCGGCTCCCAGAAAGACGGATGCGCCGGATCGGTGAACCGCGCCAGATCGCAGCCATCCGACCAGCCTGAGCCATCCGGCAGCCGCGTCTGTTCATCGAACTGGGTGTGATAGAAGGTCACGCCGCGCATCCGCGCCCCCTGGAAATCCGCCCCGCGCACATCGGCCTGCCAGAAGTTGGCCTCGCGCAGGATCGCGCCCTGGAAAGACGCGCCTTGAAGCTGCGCCGACGGCAGATACGCCCGGCTCAGATCGGCGGCCTCCAGGTTGGCTTCCAGCAGGATGATCTGGCGCATGTTGGCATCCCACAGCCGCGTCCCACGCAACCGCGCTCCCCGCAGCACCGTCTCGCCCAGATACGCCCGCGTCAGATCGGCCGAGTCCAGGTTGGCCTGCTCCAGATCGGCCTTCGCCAGCGCCGCCCCCTGGAGGTTAGCCCCGACCAACTGCGCCCCGCGCAGCGAGCCATCCCGGAACCAGCCTTTGGCTTTCAGCTTTTCGACCGCTTGCAGCGCCAGCGTATTGTCCCGACTGCCCATCTGCAAGATCAACGCCGCGCGTGACGCGCCGAACCACGGACGCAGCATCTCGCCGCCTTTCTGCCTCAGCACCAAGTCTCTACCCCCGGCAGGATAGCCATGCCGATGCCCGCTGTCAATCCGAACGACTCCGCTCCAAATAGAAAGAGGCGAGGTTGCCCCCGCCTCTGCGCCCACAATCCGTTGTGTTCAGCTTTACGGAATCGGCTCGACCCAGTAGGTGCTGCCTTCACCTTCCGTGACCCAACCGACCGTGCCCTTATAGTTGACCTGCCACCAGTTGTGCGGCCCCGTCCCGCAGAACGGCCCGTTCACCACCGTGAAGGTATCACCGTTGGCGCGGTACAGAATCTTCAGGACATTGTTGCTGTCCAGCTTATCGCGCAGACTGCTGAAGACCTGCGCCGGACGCGCCGACTTGCCGATCACCAGACGCGGCGCGGGCGCGCCGGGGCAGGCCCCGACATGCGGCCCGGGCGTGGTCGGCGGGACGACTGTCGGCGGAACGACCGTCGAGGGAATCGTGGTCGGTCGCGGCGTCGGCGATGGCCCCGGTGTCACTGTGGGAGCTGGGGTCGGGGGAATGACCGGCTCGACCCAATAGGTGCTGCCAGTTCCTTCCGTCACCCACCCCGTTGTTCCTTTGTGATCGACGCGATACCAGTTGTACGGGCCAGTCCCACACTTGGGGCCTTCCAGCACGGTGAAGGTATCCCCGTTGGCGCGGTACAGGATTTTGAGGACGTTATTGCTGTCCAGGCCGGCCCGCAGGCTGCTGTAGACCTGCGCCGGGCGGGCATTCATGCCTGGGCTGAGTCGAGGGGCTGGCGCTCCACCGCAGGCCAGCGCCGCGGCAGATACCAGATTGACGGCGAACAAGGGCGCGATCATCAGGGCGAGCAGTAAAGCTGCACCCAACCACCAGAGTGCCGAGCGGCGCATACGCTTCCTCCTCGATAAGATGGCTTGGCGAATTTCGATACCATCTCTACTTAATATCGAGTTTAGCACAAAAATGAAGCTTCGCGCTCCGACCATCGGCGGAGATTTGGATTCCCGGAACAGGTCGGAGCAGTAGAGTCATATAGCATGAGGGTGGGGCATAAATCATCGGGCATCAAGAATCGGTTTGACCTCACCCAGCGGACGATCATTGAGGAAATTGAGCAGGACGATCAAGTTCCAGGCATAGAGCGCCAGTAGGATGAAAGGGGAGGCTTTGGTTTTGCCTTGAACGGGCAGCGGGTCCAGGTCAAAGAGGTCTTTGATGGTGGCAAACAACGGCTCGATACGGGTGGCACGCTGCTTGTACCGGGCTTTACCCGCATCCGAGGCCAGATAAGTCGCCCGGTCACGGCGCGCCTGGGAAGTGGATTGTCCGACGGGCTTCGACAACGGAGCCAACACCGTGATGCCACGTTGAGTACAGCGATCAATCAAAGCGCCATCGTCGTAACCGGCGTCGAGCAGCAAGGTTTCAATCTTATGCCCCACCCTCAATTACTTGATCCTGCTGCTGAGCGTCGATGACCTGTAGCGGCTCCGCGAGTCAGTCCTGATCCAGCGCCAGGCCGAGGGGCGTCGGCAAGCCGTCGATGCTGGTGGTGTTGTTCTGGCGCTGGTAGTCGGGTACGGCGGTTTCGCCCTTCGCTTCCCAGTATTTCGTCAACGTCTCGCGTTCACCCTGGTAATCAAAGAAGGGGATGGCATAGCCGCAGGAGGTGGAGACGCGCTGAATCTCGGCGGTGATGATCTGGCGGATGCCCAGGTAGTCGGGGAACTGCCCGATCAGCGCCGCCCATTCGGGATCGTCGGGCAGGATAGTGCGACCCGTCCCGTACAGGCGGACGATGTTGGGCGACCCCTCGAAGGCGCAGAACATGAAGGTGATGCGGCCGTTCTCGGCGATGTGGGCCGAGGTTTCATTGCCGCTGCCCGTCAGGTCGAGGTAGGCGACGCGGTTTCCGCCCAGCAGACGGAAGCTATCCATGCCTTTCGGTGACAGGTTGATGTGGCCGTCTTCGGCCAGCGGAGCGGTCGCCACGAAGAAGAGATGCTGCTTGCGGATGAACCGCTGAACGTCGTCGGTGATGTGATCGAATACTTTGCCCATGTTGGTTTCTCCTCAGTGCGTCACGAGCATCACGGCCAGACCATCATGGCCTTTGCTGCCGACGGTCTGAAAGGCGGTGGCGACCACGCGCGGCTCGGCAGCGACGCGCTCGATGAAGCGGCGCACCCCCTGCACGCGCGAATCGGCGCTGTCCGCGTCGATCACCGCGCCGGCCCGCACCACATTATCGACGATAATCAGCGAGCCAGGGCGAGATAGGCGCAGCGCCCATTCAAAGTAGGCCGTGTTGTTTTCCTTGTCGGCGTCGATGAAGATCAGATCGAAGGGGTCAGGCTCCTGCGCGGCGATCTGCGCCAGCGACTCCAGCGCCGGGCCGAGGCGAATCTCGACCTTGTCGGCCACCCCCGCCTGCGCGATGTTCTGCCGGGCGACCTCGGCGTGGCGCGGATCGACCTCCAGCGTCAGCAAGCGGCCGCCCTCGGCCAGCCCCCGTGCCAACCAGATGGTGCTGTAGCCGCCGAGCGTGCCCACTTCCAGGATGCGACTTGCCCGCAGGCTCAGCGCCGTCAGCATCAGGAACTTGCCCTGGTTGGGGGCGACGTTGATCTGGGGTAAGCCAGCGGCATCGCTGGCTTTCAAGGCGGCTTCCAGCGCGGCATCATGCCGGACCAGCGTCGCTGTCAGGTAATCATCGATGGCCGTCCAGTGTTCCTGAGTCAAGTTCAGCTCCTCCCGTATCCGAAACAGCCCAATAGAAGTTAATAGTTGATAGTTTATAGTTGATAGAAAAATGCAGGTGGCTATTAGCAGGTAGCTTATAGCTTTTAGCCAGACGGAATGCTCTATGGGGCGGCGATGAGAAATCTGATAAGAATGAGAAGAATGAGAATGTGAGAATTGTCGGAAATGTCGTCAGTGTCGTCAGTGTCGGACGGACAAATTGGCACAAATGGCATAAATGGCAGCAGCGGCAGAACGGCGATTGTGTGCCAGAAGCCTTGCATGTAAGCAAGTGGATTGCCAGAAATGCTGCAAATGCGCCGCTGGACACTAAAGTGATCCGGCTGCCGAAAAGCCATGTCCACTAAAGGGACAGGGCGCAGCGCGATATCCGAAGTCTGTTTTCTGGAAGACCTTTTCAGCGGGCGACCGGGAATTTCCAAACTGGATGCGTCGTGGGGGCGCGCCGAGCAGCGCGCCCCTAATCGTGTCCAGAATC
>JAEUQZ010000043.1:4210-19076 GCA_016788965.1 Anaerolineae bacterium
AACAGTATTTGAAGTCTGACGCCGTTTGCGATAAACTGCACAAGCGTCCGCAGTCGGCGTACAAAACTGGAATGGGGTTATGGAAGCGATTTTCGTCATCGTGAGCGTGATCGCCGTCGCGGCGGCGGTTGCCATGCTGCTCAGCGAGAACGCCGTCCACAGCGCGTTGTTCCTGATCGTGAACTTCGCGTGCGTTGCGTTTCTCTACCTGATGCTGGATGCGCCCTTCCTGGCGATGGTCCAGATCGCCGTGTACGCTGGCGCGATCATGGTGTTGTTTCTATTCGTCATCATGCTGCTGGGGGCGGAGAAGCTGGTTGCTCCCGGCGATACCCGCCAGTTCCGCTGGCTGGCTCCGCTGGCGCTGCTGTTGGGCGCGGCCTTCACGCTGATCATCTATGTCTACATCTCGCAGGGACAGATCAGGCTGATCGAGCCGAGCGGCCCGACGCCGATGGTGCGGGTGGTTCATGCCGCGCCGTATGCCGGCCCGGTGGATATTTACGTCGATGGCGAGCGCGTGGTGACGGGCGTTAATTTCAGCCAGGCGAGTTCGTTCATGGAAGTGCCCGTGGGCGACCACACCGTCACGGTGAATATCGCTGAGACTTCGACGGCGCTGGTGAGCGCCGTCGTGACGCTGCCGGAAGACAACACACGGCAAGCGAATACCTTCACGGTAGTGGCCTACGGAGGCAGCCCTTCCGCGCCGCCGGCGGTCACGCTGATCCCGGATAACATGGAGACCGTCCCGCAGCGCAGCGCCCGCGTGACGGTGTTCAACGCCTATACCGAGCCGATCAATCTGATCGATTTCGGGCTGGCGGGGGACGCCGCGGATGATCGGCTGCTGACGGGCGATCTGGCGGTGGGCACGTCGGTGGAACTGGCCCCGGTGGCGGAGGATCAATCGCTGCGGGCGTGGACGTTCACGGGCGTGAACGCGGCTCAGTCCGATCTGGCGCTGCTGCCGGAATTATCCCAACTGGATAACCCTGTGGTTTACAGCGTGGAGCGCGACACGGCGCAGTTGATGGTGCTGGCGGCTGAGCCGGTGCTGGATGGTGGCCTGCGGGCGGTGGTGATCCCACTGACGCACGAGTCAGTGTCGTCGTTCGGCGGCCCGCACGCGGTGGGCGAACTGCTGTTCACCCGTTATATGCTGCCGTTCCAATTGATCGCGGTGCTGCTGCTGGCCGCGATGATCGGCGCGATTGTGCTGACGCACAAGGAAGACTTCCAACCGCGCCGCCGCGATATCCGCCGCAAGGTGATGAAGCCGCTGAGCAGTGTCATCTCCGACCAGGTGGGGCAGGATGTGACGGCTCCGCAGGACGATACGCCTCGGCTGCCGGAGAAGCAGCCGGAAGCGGTTGGGGACTGAGAGACAATCAAGGATCGCGTCCAGGTGTCCTCACCCCCCGGCCCCCTCTCCATGAATGGAGAGGGGGAGTCAAGAGCAGAGATGAGGGGGTAGGCGAAGCGATCAGGCGCGACATTTGGGGAAGCGATCACACGCGGTCAGCGGCGTAGAGCAGACGACCGGAGCGAGAAGGTATGGTTCAAACCGAAGCATTTGTGATGTTGAGCGCGGTCCTGTTCATCCTCGGCGCGATGGGTGTGCTGCTGCGCCGGAACGCGATCCTGCTGTTCATGTCGGTCGAATTGATGCTGAATGCGGGCAATCTGGCGCTGGTGGCGTTCGCGCGGCACTGGAACCAGATGGAAGGACACCTGGTCGTGTTCTTCGTGATGGCGGTGGCTGCCGCCGAAGTCGCAGTGGGGCTGGCGCTGATCGTCGCCATCTTCCGCACCAAGCAGAGCATCAACATCGACGAATTGCACCAGATGGAAGGCTGATCCGGGCCAAGCTGAGCGCGCCCTGCGGGCCGTCGTCACCGCGACGTTCAGGCAGCGCTCGGTTCCCGGACACCGTACTGTGAGGTTTGCATGGAGAATTACCCGCAGCTCGTCACTTTGCTGGTCTTCATCCCGCTGATCGGGTTCCTGATCAACGTCTTCTTCGGCCACCGGCTGGGAGAATTCTGGTCAGGGTTCATCGGCTCGCTGGCGGCGGTGCTTTCGTTCGGCGTCGCGCTGTTGATGTACACCTATCTGGTGGGCAGCGGGCATGAGGCCGTGGTGGTGAATCCGCCGCTGCTGGATGGCTGGATCACGATTGGGTCGGCCAATGTGGTCATCCCCTGGCAGATGCGGGTGGATACGCTCAGCGTGACGATGATGCTGGTCGTGACCGGCGTCGGCTCGCTGATCCACATCTACGCCACGGGTTATATGCACGGCGACCCGCGCTTTTCGCGCTTTTTTGCTTACCTGAACCTGTTCCTGGTCTTCATGCTGATTCTGGTGACGGGGAACAATTTCCTGATGATGTTCGTCGGCTGGGAAGGCGTGGGGCTGTGTTCCTTCCTGCTGATCGGCTTCTGGTTCGATAAAAAGAACGGCGTGGGCTGGAAGAACAGCAATGCCGCCCGCAAGGCGATGATCGCCAACCGCGTGGGCGACTTCGCGCTGCTGATGGCGATCTTCCTGATCTTCTGGACGTTCGGCACGCTGGATTACTACCGCCCCGGCGAAATCGCCAATGTGCCGCTGGTTCAGGAAGAACATGAAGCGGCGCTGGCGGCTGAAGAAGCCGCGCTTGCCGCTGGAACTGAAGAAACCCACAGCGAGGCAGCCCCAGCAGGGGGAGAAGCGGCTCCTGCTGAAGGCGAGGCGCATGGCGAGCCTGCGGTCGCTGAACCGGTTTATTATGACAACGAACACATCGAGACGAGCGGCCTGGGCGTCTTTGGACAGGCCGAGCGGATGCTCAAGGCAGGCCACGAGGTCGATTTCGGGCCGTTCACGCTGCCCATCGAAAGCGTGCTGGTGCTGATTACGCTGTTCATGCTGGTGGGCGCGACGGGCAAATCGGCGCAGATTCCGCTGTTCGTCTGGCTGCCGGATGCGATGGCCGGCCCAACCCCGGTCAGCGCGTTGATCCATGCGGCGACGATGGTGACGGCGGGCGTCTACATGATGGTCCGCGCCAATGTGTGGTACTACAACGCGGAACTCACGTCGCTGATCGTGACGATCATCGGCGCGACCACGGCGATCATGGCCGGGTATATCGCCATGGGGCAGTGGGATATCAAGCGCGTGCTGGCCTACAGCACGGTGAGCCAGTTGGGTTTCATGGTGGCGGCGGTGGGCATCGGCGCGTATGGCGCGGCGATGTTCCATCTGGTGACGCACGCTTTCTTCAAGGCGTTGCTGTTCCTCGGCAGCGGCTCGGTCATTCACGGCGTGGAACACGGCCTGCATAAGGCGCATGAACGCAGCCAGGGCGGGCACGGTCACGACCATCACGACGGCCACGGCCACGACTCGCACGATGAGCATCACGAACTCGACCCGCAGGATATGCGGAACATGGGTGGTCTGGCGCGGCGGATGCCGGTCACATTTGTCACTTACCTGATCGGGACGCTGGCGCTGGCGGGCATCTTCCCGCTGGCGGGTTTCTGGTCGAAGGATGAAATCCTGGTGGACTCGCTGCTGCGGTTCACCGAAGGCGGAACCTTCGCCGAGCAGTTGGGCGGGGTGATCGCGCTGGGACTGCTGCTGGCGGCGGCGGGCTTCACAGCCTTCTACATGTGGCGGCAGATCGAGATGGTCTTCTTCGGCCAGCCGCGCACGGAAGCCGCTGACCACGCGCCGGAAAGCGCCCCGTCGATGCTGATCCCGCTGGTGGTGCTGGCGGTGCTGAGCATCCTGGGCGGCGCGTTCAACCTGCCGAAGAATGTGCTGGGACTGGACTCGATCTTCGGGGCGCACCAGTTCACCCACTTCCTGGAATTCAGCGTGGCGAAGGCCCACGCCGCCGAGTTCAACCTGCTGCTGGCGCTGGTCGCGCTGGGCATCGCCATCGGCGCGATCTTCCTGGCGCGGTCGATCTACGGGCGCGGCAAGGCCGTCACTGCCCAGAACACCGATCCGCTGGCCGAGCGGACGGGCATGGCGCGGATCTGGCAGCTTTCACACGCGCGGCTGTACTGGGACGAGATTTACTTCACGCTGTTCGAGAACCCCTTCAACCGTCTGTCGAAGTTTCTGGCCGATACGGTGGATTGGCGCTTCTGGCACGATTACTTCCACGATGCGGTGATCGGGCGGGGATTCAACGCCATTGGCGACATCCTCAGCAAGCCGATTGATCTGGGGATCATCGACGGCGCGGTCAACGGGGTGGGGGTGGTGGCGCGGTGGAGCGCCGAGCGGCTGCGCCGGGTCCAGACGGGTTACGTCCGCACCTATGCCGTCACGCTGATGCTGGGTGTGGTTCTGGTGATCGTGATTCTGCTGCTGCCGCTGCTTCAGCGGTAGGGGAATTGGCATCGAGTGATGCACGGATGTCCAAGGGAGCAATGATGTTATGGTGAGTTCCGCGATTACGCTCTCGACAGTGGTGTTATTCCTGCCGCTGATCGGGATGATCGTCCTCCTTTTTATCCGGGAGGATAAGCAGCGCGACTACATCAAGTGGACCGCGCTCGGCTTCAGCCTGGGGACGTTCGCGGCCTCGGTGCTGATGTGGCTGTCCTTCAACCCCGCTGAACCGGGTTTGCAGTTCGTCCAGAAGACGGACTGGATTCCGTCGGTGGGCATCAGCTTCTACCTGGGTGTGGACGGCATCAGCATCCTGATGATCGTGCTGACGGCATTCATCATGCCGCTGGCGATCCTCAGTTCGTTCCGCGCCCACGTCATCCATGAGCGCGGCCGCGAGAAGCTGTACTACGCCTTCATGCTCCTGCTGGAATTCGCCATGCTGGGCGTGTTCATGGCGCAGGACCTGTTCCTGTTCTACATCTTCTGGGAAATCACGCTGGTTCCGATGTACTTCCTGATCGGCATCTGGGGCGCGGAAAAGCGCATCTATGCTGCCATCAAGTTCTTCCTGTACACGATGGCCGGCTCGATCCTGATGCTGCTGGCGATCCTGTACGTCGGCATCAACGCCCAGACGTTCTCGCTGCCCGACATCACGGCGGCGGTGCAGAGCGGGGCACTGGTCTTCCCCTTCAGCGGTATCTTCAGCACCCAGTCGTTCCTGTTCCTGGGCTTCCTGATCGCCTTTGCGATCAAAGTCCCGGTCTGGCCGTTCCATAGCTGGCTGCCGGATGCCCACGTGCAGGCTCCTACGGCTGGCTCGGTCATCCTGGCGGGCGTCTTGCTGAAACTGGGTACGTATGGCATCGTGCGCTTCTGCCTGCCGATGTTCCCGGAAGCCTCGGTTGCCTGGGCGCCGTTCGTGGCGACGCTGGGCATCATCGGCATCATCTACGGCGCGTGGGTGAGCTACGCGCAGACCGATGTCAAGAAACTGGTCGCGTATTCCTCGATCAGCCATCTGGGTTTCGTTGTGCTGGGTATCTTCGCCCTCAACGGGCAGGGCATCCAGGGAGCCATCCTCCAGATGGTCAACCACGGGATCAGCACGGGCGGCTTGTTCCTGATCGTGGGAATGCTGTATGAGCGGCGTCACACCAAAGCCATCGATGCCTTCGGCGGCATCTGGAAGGTGCTGCCCGTGTTCGGCGGCATCAGCCTGCTGATTACGCTGAGCAGCATGGGCCTGCCGGGTCTGAACGGCTTTGTGGGCGAGTTCGTCATCCTCCTGGGAACGTTTGGCAGCACCTATCTGGGCTTCTTCTTCGCGCTGTTTGCGACGCTGGGCGTGATCCTGGCGGCGGTGTACATGCTGTACATGTTCCAGAAGGTGTTCATGGGCGAGGTGACGAACAAAGAGAACGAAAACCTCGAAAAACTGCACTGGCAGGAACTGGCAGTGCTGATCCCGATCTGTATCGCTATCGTGTGGATCGGCTTGCAGTCGGCGCCGTTCTTCGGCTCGATGGATGCCAGCGTCAACCAACTGGTGCAGACCGTCACGAACGCAGCCGCCAGCGTGGTGATGCGTTAAAGGGAAGCGTTTATGTTTGAACTTCCGACCTTTGCTGATCTGAACCTGTGGCTGACCGCCCCGGCGACCGTGCTGGCGCTGGGGGCGTGTCTGCTGCTGCTGGTCGATGTGCTGATGATCCCGCGCGACCGCAAGCAGGTCACAGCCTGGCTCGCGCTGGGGCTGATCGTGGTCAGCTTCGTGGTGAATCTGCTCAACTTCAACGAGACCGGCACGGCCTTCCTGGGGTCGTTCACGGCGGACGGCTTCACCAGCATCGCCAACCTCATCATCCTGGCGACCGGGTTCATCAGCATTTTGATGAGCATCGACTACATCAAACGGGCGCAGATCGAGCGCGGTGAGTTCTACGCGCTGATTCTGTTCAGCCTGAGCGGGATGATGTTCATGGCGAGCGCCAACGATCTGGTGACGATCTTCGTCTCGCTGGAACTGCTGAGCATCCCGCTGTATGTGCTGGCGGCCTTCCGCGTGCCGGAAGTGCGCTCGGAAGAAAGCGGCATGAAGTATTTCATCCTGGGGGCGTTCGCCAGCGCCTTCTTCGTCTATGGGGCGGCGCTGGTCTTCGGCGCGACCGGGACGACCAGTCTGCCGGGCATCTTCGCCGCCGTGGATGGCATCCTCGCGTCGGGCGGCTCGGCGGTGTTCCTGCTGCTCCTGGGGGCGGGCATGATCCTGGTCGGGCTGGGCTTCAAGGTGGCCGTGGTTCCGTTCCACATGTGGACGCCGGATGTGTATGAAGGCGCGCCGACTCCGGTGACGGCTTTCATGAGCGTAGGGGCCAAGATCGGCGGGTTCGCGGCGCTGCTGCGGATCGTGGTGGTGGCGCTGCCCACGCTGGCGCTGAGTGCCGACCAACCGGCCGCCTGGCAGCAGGCCTTCTGGATCGTCGCGGCGCTGACGCTGATCGTCGGCAATGTGGTGGCGATTGCCCAGACCAACATCAAACGGATGCTGGCCTATTCGTCCATTGCCCACGCCGGCTACATCATGATGGCGGTGGCGGCGGCCGGGACGAGCGGGGTCGCTAATGCGGCGGCGCAGGCGGCGCTGCTGTACCTGATGGCCTACATGTTCACCAATCTGGGAGCCTTCGCGGTGGCGCTGGCTATCGAGAAGGACGACGGCACGGGCACGAATATCGAAGACTTCGTTGGGCTGGCGAAGAGCCGCCCGGCGCTGGCATTGATGATGGCCGTGTTCATGCTCAGCCTGACGGGTATACCGCTGACGGGCGGGTTCATCGGCAAGTGGTTCGTCTTCAAGGCGACGCTGGATGCCAACCTGATCCCGCTGGCGGTCATCGGCGTGCTGACCAGCGTGGTGAGCGCATTCTATTATGTGCGCGTGATCGTCAACATGTATCTGCGCGATGGCGACGGCGACCCGGCCACAGGCGCGACTCCCTACGTCCATTGGGCAGTGTATGCCTCGTTTGCCGGGACGCTCATCATGGGCATCCTGCCGATGCTGGCGACCAACCTGACCGATGCGGTGGTGCTGGCCTCGACGGTGGTCGGCCGCTGACGCGCTCCACAGTTCAGATCACAGCGGGCGGGCCGCCAAAGCGGGCCGCCCGTTTTATTTCAGGGGGTAGGCATGGCTGAAAGACGCATCCTGGCACGGGGTGCGACGGCCGACATCCTCGAATGGGAAGCCGGAACCGTCCTGAAGTGGTTCCGCGAATGGATGCCGGCCCGCACCGCCGCCCACGAAGCCGAGATCAGCCGCCTCGTCCAGCAGAGCGGGCTGCCTGTCCCGGCGGTGGGCGACCTCGTGACCTACGAGGGGCGTTCCGGGCTGGTCTACCAGCGCGTCACCGGGCCGACCATGCTCCGGGTGCTGTCGTCCAACCCGTGGCGGGTGATTGGCCTGGCCCGCCAGTTGGCCGAACTCCATGCCCGCGTTCACGGCGTGACTGCGCCGCAGTTGGCCTCCGTGCGGGAACGCTTCCGCCACAAGCTGGAGGAAGCCCGCGGCCTGATGAGCGGCGCGATCTACGAGCGGGCATCGGCGGCGCTGGCTGGGCTGCCCGATGGCGAGGCGCTGTGTCACGGCGACTTCCATCCCGATAACATCCTGCTGACGGCAGACGGGCCGGTCATCATCGACTGGCCGGACGCCACGCGCGGCGACCCGGCCTCGGATGTCGCCCGGACGGCTCTGCTGCTGCGGATGGGAGAGGTTCCCCAGGATGTGCCGCTGGTCATGCGCTGGACGATTGATGCGGTTCGCCGCCTGTACCATGCCGTCTACCTGCGCCGCTACCAACAGCTTCACCCGATCCCGCCGGAACGCATCCGCGCCTGGATGTTCCCGGTGGTGGCGGCGCGGCTGGCCGAGCGGCGTCCTGAAGCCGAAATGCAGCTCATTCTGGCCTGGTTGGAGCGAAATCTGAAAGCGAACTGAACGCAATGTTGTGGATCAAGCTGAAGGAAAACGGCGTCATCCTGGTGCTGTTCTCAGTGATGGGCTATGCGCTGCTGCCGGTCTGGGTGAAGACTATCCAGGCGGCGGGCATGAGTTCGCTGGATATTGCCACGTGGCGCTTCGTGCTGGCGGCTCCGCTGTTCTGGGTGATGGTGCGGCTGAGCGGTGGTCACAGAGGGATGAGCAGGCTGCCGCGCTTCAAGCTGCTGCTGATGGGGGCGATGCTGGCGGTGGCGGCGCTGACCGCCTTCTGGGGATTGGAACGACTCCCCGCCGGGACGTATGTGGTGCTGTTCTATTCGTATCCGGTGATGGTGGCGATCCTCTCGGCAGCGCTGGGGGAGCGGCTGCCGAGGGTGGCCTGGGCGTCGCTGGCGCTGACCAGCATCGGCGTGGTGCTGTCCGTGCCCGATTTCGGCTCCGGCCTCAAAGCCGAGAGCCTGATCGGGGTGCTGCTGGCGCTGGTGAATGCCTTCATTGTGGCGGTGTACTTCATCGTCAACGGGCGGTTGATGCGCGGGCAGTCGGGCATCGCGGCGAGCGGGGCGCTGGCGGTGACAGGGGCGCTGATCGTGTATGTGCTGCTGGCTCCCTTCCGAACTCTGGCGGTTCCACAGAACAGCACGGTCTGGCTGAGCCTGATCGCGCTGGCCGCTATCAGCACAGTGATGCCGGTATTCTTCCTCACGGCGGGAATCCAGAATACGGGGCCATCGCGGGCGGCTATCATCGGAACCATCGAGCCGGTGCTGACGGCGATCTTCTCGGCGCTGTTCCTGGGCGAGACGGCGATTCAACCGATCCAGATCATCGGCGCGGCGCTGATCCTGCTCAGTGTGGTGCTGCTCCAGCGGGCGACGCGGACTCCACGGCGGAGTGTGGCGGCGGCTTCGTCCGGCCAGTAGAATACGAAGTAGGGGGATCAGAGGTTTTATGACCCTCACCCCCAGCCCCCTCTCCACTTCGTGGACGAGGGGGAGCCAAGACATTTCTGAAGGAGACTCAAGGATTTGTGGAGAGGCGATGGGCGAATCGAAGGATAAACGCGACTTCATCCGACCGGAGATGCGGGCGGCGCTGCTCACCAACCGGCAGGGCAAGCTGACCTCGGCGCAGTGGCGTGAAGTCGTCTCCGAACCGCTGGTCACGGTGCTGCTGCTGATGGTTCCGGCAATCCTGATTTTGCGCTCGGCGCTGGTGACGCTGTTCGTCGGCGGACTGTGGATCGTCGGCGCGGCGGTTGTCGTGGGCATTGGGCTGATGCTGGCGCTGCGTGCCCGGCGTTATGCCCGCGTGGCGCTGGAATTCGCGGTACTGCGAGCGGCGGATGAGCGCAGGCCGTCCTGGATGTGGTGGCGTCCGCCTGTCTTCCTGGACTCGAACGGCGAATCGCTGCGGTTTCGTCGCAGCCTGACTCCGTCGGGAGGCATTCAGCCGGGCAGGGAGTATCTGGTTTATTACTTCACGGAAGCGTCCGGCAGGACGCTGCTCAGTTTGGGGGCGGTGGATCACCCGGATGCGGATCACTGGCGGCCATCGAGTTACTTCGAGGGCCGCCGCCAGCGGCGCACGTCGCAGGTGTAGCTACATCCAGGTGGTATCCAGCGCGAACTGGGTTTCACTCGATGTGAGGACGCGGAATTCCTGCGTATCCGTAGGCAGGTCAGCGACGGCTTTCGCCAGCGAACCGCTGATGGCGGTGATGTGGTGCTGGTGATCGTCCAGGTCAAGACCATTACGGGCGGCCTGGGCTGCGCCGTCATCCAATCCGGCAGTCTGGAGCAGGTGGATCGTCTTTGGCGGCAGGTAGAGCCTCCCATTGCGGAAATAGGGGGCAAAATCGGCTTCACTACGGCGGGGCATCACGGCTGGAGACATTCGCATCACTTTCTCAATCGACCAACGGCTGCGAAATCGTAATATACTTCATGAATTTTGTAAAGAATCTGCCGGGTTTCGTTCCTTACAAAATCTTATCAAACTCTTTGTTTGCAGTGCGTGTATTTGTGGTAAAATCGTAACGCGATAAGAAATGTGAAGTTTAACAAGGCATGTTTTGCTATACCATGCAAATTCACTTGACACGAATGTCGGGTAGGTTGTATTCTAGCAAGTGGCATGTTGCAATATCGAAACTTGTAAATCAGAAATAGGAGATTACACTCTTATTCTCGGTTCGCCAAATCGTTGACGAGAAATGTGTGGGACTGCCAACGACGATGACCGCTCCACAAGAAGCCGCAAGCCAAACCGGTATTCCGCTGGAAGGGACTCTCCACCTCCAGGTTGTTGGAGGGGCGATTCAGTCCGTCCCGGTGAACCTATCGGGCACGGATGGATATATCATCGGTCGTTCGGACAGCCGCAGCACGTTCATTCCCGACATCGATCTGGCGGAATACAAGGCACTTGAAAAAGGGGTCTCGCGGCGTCATGCGGTTTTTCTGCGCCGCCAGGACCGTCTGGTGTTGTTGGACCTGGGGTCCGTCAACGGGACCTTTCTGAACGGCCGGCGCCTGAAACCAGACGAACCCTATGCGCTCAATATCGGGGATAAGTTGGGCTTCGGCGACCTGACGGTTCTCCTGACGGAGATTGAGCAGTAAGCAGTGCCGTTTTATTTCTAGTGTCGATAGGATGGATTTTTCATCCGCACAAAGATTGAGGTCCTACTACCATGAGTGAGTCGAAGAACCAATCCTTGCGTTTCAGCGGCAGCATCTGGTGCAATCTGGATATCGCGCTGCGGAATCTGGATCAGGTGTATGGGCAGGTGGTCGAGCCGCTTGGCTTGACGGTAATAGAATGGTATATCCTTCGCGCTCTATATGAGCAGGACGGCCAACATGCCAGCGAGCTGGCCCGCGCGGTCGGCCGGGCGGCCACGTCCTTCACCCCGATTCTGGATAAGCTCCAGAACAAGTCGCTCATCGAGCGCAAGCCCGATCCGGCGGATCGCCGCGCCGTGCGGATTTATCTGACGGCGAAGGCGCGGAGCAATCGTGAGCAGGTGCTTGCCAGCGCCGAGCAAATCGATACGCGCATCCGCAAGATGTTCTCCAACGGCGACTTCAAAGGATTCCAGAACGTTATTGCGACTCTGCAATCGATGGGGCTGGACTAAGCCATATCCCCGTTTGCCCTTGACATCCGTCAGCCGCTTCCTGCAGGACGCTGAAGTCCGGCATAGCGGCTGGCGACCAGCGCGTCCAGCGCCCGGTTGTAGACGGCCAGGATCGCCGCGTTGAACAAGACGAAGCGCAGCAGCCTGATGCTTTGATTCTGTCCGAGGAAGTCCGCTGCTGTCCTGAGCGCGATGGGGGCGGCTTCTTCGACCGGGTAGCCATACGCTCCGGTGCTGATCGACGGGAAAGAGACCGTCTCGATGCCGTTGGCGGCAGCCACTTCCAGGCTGCGCCGGTAGGCGCTCGCCAGCAATGCCGCCACCTGCGAATCACCTGAGCGGTAAATCGGCCCGACGGCGTGGATCACATGCCGCGCGGGCAGCAGGTAGCCCCGGCTGATCTTGGCGTCGCCGGTGGCGCAGCCGCCCAGGGCGCGGGTTTCCGCCAGGAGTTCCGGCCCGGCGGCGCGATGAATGGCTCCGTCCACGCCGCCGCCGCCCAGCAGGGAGGAGTTGGCGGCGTTCACAATGGCATCGGTGGTCTGCTGGGCGATGTCCCCTTCGAGCAGTTCGATGACTGATTGACGCACCTGAGCGCGGCTGACCGCCTGACCGTCCATCATATCGATCCCCTTCCTGTGTGGCTGCCCCCTCTATTTTAAGGTTTCACCCGGCGCGGGGCAAAACGCTTAACAATCGACAGCGCCGCCCCGATGGGCTACACTGATGCCCGCGTCCGCTGGCGCCACCTGATGCGCCTCCAGTTGCCACGAGACCCCATCATGGAACCCCTGACCCCACAGCATGTGCAATCTGCCCTGGATGGCTACGGTCTGGGCATCCAGATTCGCTTTTTCGAGAATTCGACGGCTACCTCGCAGCTTGCGGCAGATAACATCGGCTGCGAACTCGGCCAGATTGCCAAGAGCATCTGCTTCATGGTCGAAGATCGTCCGGTACTGGTCATCGCCAGCGGCGACCAGCGTGTCGATGACAAGAAGCTGGCGGCGCGGTACGACCTCAGCCGCAAGAAGGTCAAGGTCGCCAGCGCCGAGGAGTGCCTGGCGGTCTTCGGCTACGCGCCCGGCGGCGTGCCCCCGCTGGCGCACCGTCAACCCCCCAGCGCGGTGCTGCTGGACGACTCCTTGCAGCGTTACACGCAGATTTACGCGGCCGGCGGCGCGGCCAACGCCATCTTTGGCGTGACGCTGGAACAGCTTGTTCAGATCAGCGGCGGCGTCTTCTCTGACGTCCGCCGCGAAGGATAACCCTCATGCGCCGCTTCGTGATCGACACCGATACCGCCTCCGATGATGCCGTCGCGCTGGTGATGGCGCTGCGCCATCCCGATGTGCAGGTGGAAGCGATCACCCTGGTGGCCGGCAATGTTCCGGTCGATCAGGGTGTCCAGAACGCGCTGTATACGCTGGAATTGTGCGGCAGCCACGTCCCGGTGTATCGCGGGGCGGAGCGGCCGCTGGTGCGCCCGCTGGATACGGCCCAATTCGTTCACGGGCAGGATGGGATGGGCGATCTGGGGCTGCCGCTCAGCGGACGCCAGCCCGCGCCCGGCCACGGCGTGGATAAACTGGTGGAGGTCATCGACCGCTTTGCCGGTGAGATCACGCTCGTGACGCTGGGGCCGCTGACCAATGTGGCGCTGGCGCTGCGCCAAGACCCGGCGCTGACGCATAAAGTTTCGCGCTGCTACATGATGGGCGGCGTCGGAGTCGGGCCCGGCAATGTGACGCCCGTCTCCGAGTACAACATCTGGGCCGACCCCGACGCGGCGCAGATCGTCTTCAGTTCGGGGATGCCGATCACGATGGTCGGCTGGGATATTTCCTACAAGTACGCTGTGTTCGATGAGGCCGCTGTCCGCGCCTTCAAAGGGATCGGGACGCCCCTGGCGGCGTTCTGCATGGATATTCAGGGCACGGTCAATCAGTTCTCGCTGGCAGAGACCAAGCTGGCCGGCTTCGACCTGCCTGATCCGATCACGATGGCGGTGGCGCTCGATCCCGGCACGGCGCTGCGAACGGAGCGGCTGTACGTCGAGGTCGAGACGCGCGACGGCCTGGTGCGCGGGCAGACCATCGTCGATCATGCCGGGCTGACCGGTCTGCCGCCGAATATCGATGTGGTGCTGGAAGCCTCCCGCGCCCGCTTCCTGGAGATTCTGACCGCCGCCGTCCAGCCCTGAGTGGCCTGGGGTGGTCATAACCCACTCCGTTGACGGCCCGTATACTCCCACCTCGGCAGGCCATCCACACCGTTGAAGGAGCAGCCTCATGACGCTGTTACAGCCGCAGCGCGGATTTGGATTCAATATCCGCCGCCTTCCCGCCGCCTGGAACATCACCGCTTTCGTGGCCGGGTTTCTGGTCGTCCTGGTCGGCTATACCGGGCCGATCCTCATCATCTTGCAGGCCGCCAAGAACGGCGGACTGACCGACGCGCAGGCGGCATCCTGGCTGTGGGCGGCGGCGGTGGGCAACGGGCTGGTGACGGTCATCATGTCGCTGTGGTACGGCATCCCGGCGTTTTCGGCGTTTCCGACGGCGGGGGCGGCGCTGTTGGCGACGACGCTGGCGAACTACACGCTCGCCGAGGCGGTCGGAGCCTATATCCTGGTGGGGGCGGCGCTGACCCTGCTGGGACTCTCCGGTTGGTTCCAGCGGGTGCTGGCGCTCGTCCCGCAGCCGATCTATCTGGCGGTGCTGGCCGGGGTGCTGATGCGCTTCGGGCTGGGGTTGTTCAACGTGCTGCCGGAGCGCCCCTTCATGGTCATCGCAGTGATCGCGGCCTTTTTCGTGATGCGGCGCTGGCATTTCCGCGCTCCGCTGCTGGTGGTGCTGATCCTGGGGGGCGTGATCGCCGCGCTGAACGGCGATCTGCACTTTGACAATGTGCAGTTGGTGCTGACTCAGCCGATCTTCACCGCGCCGGTCTTCACCGTGAACGCGGCGCTGAGTCTGGCCTTTCCCCTGCTGCTGCTGGCGCTGAGTTCGCAGTACGCGCCCGGTCAGGCTGTCCTGCGGGCGTCGGGCTACGACGCGCCGATCAACGGCATCCTGATCTTCACGGGCATCGGCTCGATGATCTTCGCGCTGTTCGGCGGGCATGGCCTCTCTCTGGGGGCGCTGACCGCCGCCATGATGACCAACCCGGAGGCGCATCCCGACCCGACCAAACGCTACACGGCCACGCTGACCGCCGGGGCGTTCTATGTGCTGTTCGGTTTATTCGGGGCGACGGTGGTCGGTTTGTTCGCCGGGTTCCCGCAGTCGTTGGTCGCGGCCGTGGCGGGGTTGGCGCTG
>JAEUQZ010000440.1 GCA_016788965.1 Anaerolineae bacterium
CGCGGCAGGCCGTCTACCTGGAACAGGTCGCCAAGCGCCTGCTGGCAACCCGGCCGACCGCCGACGACCTCAACCACCTCGTCCCGGCCGCGCTGGAGATCGCGCGGGAGGCGCTGCGGGAAGGCCGTGATCCCTTCCAGGACACGCTGCATTTCGTGAATGGGGAAATCGAGCGCGGCAACCAGGTCAGCCGCCGCTGCGGTCAGCACGCCGCCGCGCTGATCGAAGACGGCGATCAGATATTGACCCACTGCATCGCCGGGGCCGCCCTGTGCTGGATGCTCTGGACGGCCAAACAGCAGGGCAAAAGCATCACGCTGGTCGGCTGCGAGACCCGCCCCTACTTCCAGGGCGCGCGCCTGACCGCCGCCAGCGCCCAGGAGATGGGCATCGACTTCAGGCTCATCACCGACGGCATGTCCGCCCATCTGATGAGCGCCGGCAAGCTGGACAAGTTCATCTGCGCGGCGGATCGCGTCACGCTGGATGGGCACATCACCAACAAGATCGGCACGCTCCAGCACGCCATCGCCGCCCATCACTTCGGCAAGCCCTTCTACGTCCTGGGCTATGACGGCCCTGATCCACAGACTCAGAGCGGAGCCGACATCCCCATCGAGTGGCGCGATCCGGTCGAGATATTCTATGCAAAGGGGGACGAGGGCAGCGTCCGCACCGCTATCCACGGCATCGACGGCTACTATCCGGCCTTCGATGTGACGCCGCCGCACCTCATCAGCGCCATCGTCACCGACCGGGGCATCTTCGCGCCGGGGGCCATCTGGCAGTACTTCGAGGCCGGAAAGTCGAACGGTTAGTTCTCGGCAGCCGCGTCCGGCGCGGGATCGTCGTTGAGCTTGGCTTTGTCTTCGCTCTCGCGGGCGGCGGGCATCATCCCGGTGATGCCGCCGCTCTCGTCGGCCTCCGGCAGGGTCGTCGGCTTGGGCGGCAGCGGTTCATGCTCGCGGCGCGGTTCCACGTCCACGCGCGGCATCGCGCCGGTTTCTCCCCCGCTGGGGCGTCCGGGCTTCTTCGGAGTCTCGGTCATCAGCACACTCCCACGAATGGTGATCGGGCTGAACAGCCCCGAAGTATAGCACGACTCGCTGCGCTCTAGGTGGCCCGATGATCCACACGGATATATTCCACTTTTTGGGGGTGCTGTGTTCCCGGACGCCATTCTTGGCGTCCCTACGCAGACCAGAATCGTAGGGACGGGCTTCTGCCCGTCCACCAGACATTCTTCTGTTGCTGACGTACCAGTCCCTACTCTTCTTTCCGCAGATGCGGGTACAACAGCACATCGCGGATCGACCGCTGGTCGGTCAGCAGCATCGCCAGCCGGTCCATGCCCATGCCGAAGCCGCCGTTGGGCGGCATCCCATAGCGCATCGCCCGCAGGTAATCCTCATCCAGCGGCGTCTCATCATCCTCGCCCTCGCGGAACAAACGCGCCATCTCGACGAAGCGGGCTTCCTGGTCGCGCGGGTCGTTCAGTTCGGTGAAGGCATTCGCCATCTCCATCCCGGCGATGTACAGCTCCCAGCGTTCGACGTGCATGTCGTCGTAATCGACCTTCTTGGCAAAGGGCGATATGTCGCGCGGGTAATCCATGATGAACGTCGGTTGGATCAGCTTCGGCTCGACGCATTCGCCCAGCAGATGCTCGACCAGCTTGCCCCACGGCTGTCCCGGCTTGACCTCGATCCCGGCCGCGCGGATCGCCCCTTCCAGCGACGCCGCATCGCGGTAATTCATGTAGTCGATCCCGACCGCCTCACGGATGGCCTCCCGCATGGTGATGCGCTTCCACGGAGCCGTGAAGTCCAGCGTCATCCCCTGGTAGCTGATCTGGAGCGTGCCGTTGACCGCTTCGCAGGCCGCCGCCACGAAGCGCTCCGTGATCCGCGCCACCTCGTGGTAATCGATGTAGGCCTTGTAGAACTCCAGCATGGTGAACTCGGTGTTGTGCTTGTAGCTCACCCCTTCATTGCGGAAGTCGCGGCCAATCTCGTACACCGCGTCATAACCGCCCACCAGCAGCCGCTTCAGATACAACTCGAAGCTGATCCGCAGATACAAATCCTGCTCAAGCTGGTTGTGATGTGTGATGAACGGCCGCGCCGCTGCCCCGCCGTAGAGCGGCTGGAGGATCGGCGTCTCCACTTCCAGGAAGCCTTCCCGGTCGAAGAACTCGCGCACTGCCCGCAGCATCCGCGCTCGGCTGGCGAACACATCCCGCACGCGGGCGTTCACGGCTAAATCGGCGTACCGCTGGCGGTAGCGGGTCTCCACCGCGCTGAACTCGCCGTACTCGACCGTCGAGCCGTCTTCCAGCACCTGCTGCTTGATGACCGGCAGCGGGCTAAGCGACTTCGCCAGCAGCTTGAGCGCCATCACCAGCACGCTGATTTCGCCCGTCTTGGTGCGGATCATCGTGCCCGAAGCCTGCACGAAGTCGTCCATATCGATCAGTTTCTCTTTGAACAGATCGAAGGTCGCTTCGCCCAGTTCATTGATCCGCAGCATCAACTGGACGCGCCCGCTCTCATCCTCGATGTGCAGAAAGGCGATCTTCCCCTTGAGGTTCACCCGGCGGATGCGCCCGCAGACCGTGACCTGGACTTCGACCGGCGTTTCGGTCGGTTCGGGGTTCGCCATCTCGTAGGCGCTGATGGCGCGGGCGGTGCTGTGCGTGCGCTCGACGCGGCGGGGAAAGGCTTCGATGCCCCGCGCTTCCAACTGCTGGAGCTTCTCCAGGCGTTCCTGTTCAAGACGGTTCGGCTGCCACATGCGCTTCTATTCTTCCCTGGTGGGTTTCTCGACAAGATCAACTGATGGACAAACTAAATGGAATGCGCCTGATCGATCATCCTCACCCCCGTCTCACTGCGTTCGACTCCCCCTCTCCATGCAATGGAGAGGGGGTTGGGGGGTGAGGAGCATTAGGCTCGATCTAATCAGTTTCTCCATGACCGGCCGATTGTATCAATCTGCCGACAAACAACAAGGACACGGTTGTTGGGCCGTGTCCTTGTGGCGGTTTGCGCTGAAAAGGTGGGATCAGGCAATCGACTTGACCACGAACACGAGCTTCCCGTCCGGCGCGTTCACCGTGACCTGCTCGCCGAGCTTCGCGCCCAGCAGCGCCTTGCCCAACGGACTTTCCACGGAAATCTTGCCCTCGGCAGGATTGGCCTCTGCCGACCCCACCAGACGGTAGACTTCCTTTTCTTTGCTGCCCTTCTCGACCAGCGTAATCATCGAACCCAGCGCGACCACATCCTTCCGGCCGGTCGCTTCGATGATCTGCGCGGTGCTGAGGATTTGCTCCAACCGGATGATCTCGCCTTCGACGAAAGCCTGTTCGTTTTTGGCATCTTCGTATTCGGCGTTCTCGCTGAGGTCGCCGCCCTCTTCCAGCGCGAGGCGCAAACGCTCCGCGACTTCAGACCGGCGCACCTGAGTCAGATACTTAAGGCGTTCTTCCAGTTCCTTTAGACCCTCTGGAGTCAGGTATTCGACATCGCTCATAACTGCTCATCCTTACAAGCAAACGATTTCACGACGGCTCTAAAAAGCAAAACACAGCCGATGCTGTGCCTGATTGAGCATCCTCAATTCGTGAGGAAATGGGGGTCCCGCCGCGCTTCCCATGCTAGGCGCTCGTAATATAACATGAAAAAATTCTCAAGTAAAGTGCCGTTCCACACGGGAGAACCGTGTGACTCCGCCCATTCGCGAAGCCGCTTCCCCTTTGAAGGTCTTTAACGGGATCGCGCTGCGCCCTGTCCCTTCAGTGGACATGGCTTTTCGGCAGCCGGACACTTGAGTGTCTGGCGTCGCAAACGGGATATCCGCCTTCTTTTCCTCATCATGGAATGGGGATCAGACTCCGCGCCCTCACTCCGGGATCGGCAGGGTGAAGCTGAAG
>JAEUQZ010000441.1 GCA_016788965.1 Anaerolineae bacterium
CCTGTTGAGCGCGTTGTTTGGCTTGCTCTGGCCCCTGGTCTACTGCGCCCTGGGCGCCAGCGCCCTTTTCGCCCGCCTGCGCGGCATCTCGGTCTGACCTATGGCGTCTATGCTGGCCTCCCTCACCGTCACCGACTTCGCCATCATCGACCGGCTCCACCTGGAGCTGACCGCCGGCTTCATCGTCTTCACCGGCGAGACCGGGGCCGGCAAGTCGATCATCATCGACGCCGTCGGCCTGTTGTTGGGCGGCAAATCTGACCCCAATATGGTGCGCGCTGGCGCCGACCTGGCCCGCGTGGAAGGCGTCTTCCACCTGGCCGGCGAGGCCCAGGCGGCGGCCGCCGCCGTGCTGGAGCGGGAAGCCCTGGCGGCCGAGGACCCGGCGGCCGAGGCCGCCGAGTTGACCCTGACCCGCGACCTGCGCCGGGAGGGCCGCTCCACCTGCCGGGTCAACGGCCAGTTGGTGAGCCTGGCCATCCTGCGCGAGATCGGCCAGCTGCTGGTGGATGTCCACGGCCAGAGCGAACACCTCTCGCTGCTCAACCCGCGCTCGCACCTTGACCTGCTCGACCGCTACTCGGAACTGACCGAGATGCGGTTGGCGCTGGCTTCGCTGGTCGAACGGGTGCTGAATACCCGCCGCGAGATCGCCCGGCTGACCGAGGACGAGGCCGCGCTCAAACGCCGCGCCGAACAGCTTCGCTACGAAGCCGATGAGATCGAAGCGGCTGACCTCCGCGCGGGCGAAGAGGAAGAACTCCGCGCCGAACGCACCCGCATGGGTAACAGTGAGCAGCTTGCTAACTACGCTTCCGAGGCTTACGCGCTTCTCCACGGCGATGAATCCAGCGACCAGTTGTCGGCGGTCGATCAACTGATGCAGGTATCGGTGCTGCTCGGCAAGCTGGCGAACATCGACACGGATATGAAGGAAGACGCGGAACTGGCCGACAGCCTCAGCGTCGAGGCCGAGGAATTGGCGCTGGCCCTGCGGCGCTATGCCGACCGGGTGGAATACAATCCCGACCGCCTGGATGAAGTCGAGGAACGCCTGGAAGTCATCAACAAGCTGCGCCGGCGCTATGGCGCGAGCATCGAAGCCGTCCTGCAATACGCCGAGAAAGCCCGCAAGGAACTGGAAAACATCGAGAACAGCGACGAGCGCCTGGAAAAGCTCCGTGGCGATGAAGACAAGCTGCTGCATCACGTCGGGGAAGTCGCTGATCGGATCAGCAAAGTCCGCCAGATGATGGGGCAGAAGATGGGCGAGCGCGTCGTGGCCGAACTGGACGATCTGCGGATGGAGCGGGCGCAGTTCAAGGTTTCAATCGAACGGCGCGAAGACGCCACCGGCTGCTTCGTCGGCGAGAAACGCTACGCCTTCACCCATACCGGCGTGGATGAGGTCGAATTCCTGATGAGCGCCAATCCCGGCGAGCCGCTCCGCCCGCTGGCGAAGGTGGCCTCCGGCGGCGAGATGGCGCGGATCATGCTGGCGCTCAAGCGGGTGCTGGCCCTGGCCGACCAGACCCCGACGCTGATCTTCGACGAAATCGACACCGGGATCGGCGGGCGGGTGGGCAGCGTGGTCGGCGAGAAACTCTGGTCGCTCTCTCACGGGCATCAGGTCCTGGTAGTGACGCATCTGGCGCAGTTGGCCGGGTATGGCGACAAGCACTACCATGTCACCAAGCAGGTCAAAGGCGAGCGCACCATGACGCTCGTCACCGCCCTGGATGACGAAGCCCAGCGCATCAATGAGCTGGCCGCCATGCTCGGCACAGAAGGCGAGAGCGGGCGGCTGAGCGCCCAGGGCATCCTGGCGCAGGCGGATACCTTCAAACAGGAACACCGCCCGGCGACGCCCGGCAAGAAGCTCAAGCAGGAAAAGCTGTTGTGAGGGCAAGACGATGCCAGATTTAGTGCAGGAAATCTACGAACGGGTTCGCCATCTGGATGCCCAGCAGCAAGAACGGGTGCTGGATTTTATCGCCCACATCGATGAACCTGAATTCGACTTTGAGGCGTGGCTGACACAGGTCAATCAGATACGTGCCGATTTGCGGTCACGTTACGGGGATCAGATCTTCCTTGATCCTCAAATCACCCTGGATGAAGTGCGAGAGGAATCCTCTTGGCCGAGATCATCGTCGTAGATTCGGGTATCATACTTGCCAGTGTGCTGGGTGAGTCTCAATCGCAGAATGCACAATTGCTGTTGAAGCGATGGCGAGGCAGTAAGATCGATCTAGCAGCGCCAAGCCTGTTTCGCTATGAATTAGTGGCCGTACTGCGGAAATGGGTCTATCAACGACGGCTTTCGGCTGAAGAATCTCAGAGCATTCTCGACTCCCTGTTGAACTACCCAATGCAATTGTATTTTGATGAAATGCTCCTCAAGCGTGCGTATGAATTGGCAACGCGCTTTGACCGTCCAACAGCCTATGATTCTCAGTATTTGGCCGTAGCGGAACGACTCAAGTGTGATTTCTGGACAGCAGATGAGCGGCTGTACAACGCGATTGCTCATCGGTTAACCTGGGTCAAATGGATCGGAAATCCCGATTAGGACAACATAAGGACAATCGACGCTCATGACGCTGACCGTGCCTTTCGACGCGAACATCGACCGCCGCCGCACGGGTTCCTTCAAGTGGAGCCTGTATCCTGAAGACGTGCTGCCGGCCTGGGTCGCCGACATGGATTTCCAGGCCCCGGAGCCGGTGCTGCGCGCCCTGCGCGAGGCCGTCGATCATGGCATCTTCGGCTACCACTTCGACTCGCCGCCACTGCGCGATGCGTTAGTACGTCGCATGGCCGAGCGTTACGGTTGGCCCATTGGACCACGCGATATCGTCTTTGTGCCCAATCTGGTCAGTGCGCTGAACTTCACCTGTCTGGCCTATGCCGAGCTGGGCGATGAAGTCCTGATGACCACGCCCGTTTATCCGCCGTTCCTGAACGCCCCGACCAACGGCAGCCGCATCACCCGCACCGTCGATCTGGCTGCGCGGACGGATGCTGACGGGCGGATGCATTACGAGATCGACTTCGACGCCCTGGAAGCGGCCATTACGCCGCGCAGCCGCATCTTTATGTTGTGCAGCCCGCATAATCCCGTCGGGCGCATTTGGACGCGCTCCGAACTGGAGCGGTTGGCCGAGTTCTGCCTGCGCCACAAGTTGCTGATCGGCGCCGACGAAATCCACTGCGATGTGCTGCTGGACGACCAGACGCACATCCCCATCGCCACGCTGGGGCCGGAAGTCGCTGCCCAGACCCTCACCATGATGGCTCCCAGCAAGACTTTCAACATGCCGGGCTTGGGGCTGGGTTTCGTCATCGCCACCAACCCGGAAGTGCGCCAGCGCTTCGAGAAGGCCACCGCCTTCTACATGTCCCATCCTGGCCCGATGAGCTTTGCCGGGGCGCTGGCCGCCTACAGCCCGGAGTCCCAGCCCTGGCTGGACAATCTGCTGGTTTACCTGCGCGAAAACCGCGACACCCTCGCCAGCGCCATACAGGAACTTTTCCCGAAGGTGCGCTACACCGTCCCGGAAGCGACCTTCCTGGCCTGGCTGGATTGGCGTGATGTGCCGCTGCCGGCGGCCAGCCCGTACCAGTTCTTCCTGGAGCAGGCGCGGGTGGCCTTCAATGATGGGGCGGCCTTCGGGGAGGCCGGGCGCGGCTTCGTGCGGGTCAACTACGGCACATCGCGCGGGCGTCTGCTGGAGATCATCGAGCGGATGCGCCGGGCAGTCGAAGCGGCCGGGGTATCGCCGTAGTCACGCCCTGACGATCTTCATCTCTTAGTAAATACCTATACAAAATACTCCGTGTTGGCGCAAATGGCGGCAATGGCGTCAGTGCTGTCAGGGTTGGATGCGCCTGTTTGTGTCAGCGAGGGA
>JAEUQZ010000442.1 GCA_016788965.1 Anaerolineae bacterium
ACCACATGCAAATCGAGCTAGAAGATCTCCTGCTAGACGAGGCGGGGAAGGCACACGAAGAATTCTTGAAAGTGAGATTTGACAAGATGTCAGGACAGGACACAGGTCAATTCTATACAAATTGTATAGCTGACTGCATAGCCATTACTGAGACAATGTTGAACATGGCTATAGCATTATGCTGGTACGGAAACGGGGAAAAAGCTGAAGTCCTATCAACCGCTATGAGTAGATGGACGACAGCCAAAGACTACGAGCAAGAAACAAATCCCCTCATGAGAATCCCTCCGCTCCTGCTGATGTATGTTGGGGGAATAGCAGCTCTTCAGAGATCGCATTGGACATATCTTAGAGCTTTGACCTTCGATCCAACGTTTTATTCCATTCGTGGGAATAAGCGCTTACCAGTTCTTGACTGGGTGACAAAGAGTAGTATATTCAGATATAATGATAAACACATGTGGTTTGACATAGACCCCTTAAGCCAAATAATTCGCAGAACACTTCGCCCGATTTTCGCACGACATCTGCCAATGGAGATGGAATATCAAGACCTTTTTGATCTATTCGAGATGGTTCTTGCTGTATTGCTTGTGAGTACTGATAAACAAAACTGGATAGGTCATGATGCTGCAATGCCCCGGTACGCCGAATTCGGGCAATGGGATTTCATTAGGCGATTCTGGATATCAGGCGCAAGACAAGGCAGAAATTGGGGTTTTCTGAGGACTTTCTTCGACGGAGACTCGAAAAAGCTGGAAGAGACACTCGCAGCCTATCAAGTTACACTTCAAAAACTGAATTCTGGAAAAACCACTCCTAATTATAGTGAAGAGTACATGAATTCGTTTCGAGGGTAAATCCCCTCCATCGCTCCTCGCCTCTAAACACGAATCGGGAAATAGCTTCTACGACCACTGAGGTCTAACTTGCTTATTCCAGCCCATAGTGAACCTAACCTGCCTTGCCCGACCGTTTCTCAGCCGGGCAAAGCGTGTCTTGCCTTGAAACTACCCCCCATTCGGGCCGGCGACGGAGACGACGTGTGCCTCCGGGGTCAGGTAGCGCTGCGCGGCGGCCAGCAGATCATCCTTCGTCAGCGCGTTGATTTCGTCGGTGTAGCGGAGCAGATTGTCCAATCCCAACTGATACAGTTCCATGTTGAGGATCGACCCGGCCAGCCCTTCATTGCTCTCCAACTGCAAGGGCAGATGCCCGGTGAAATACGACTTGTTGTCGTCCAAATCCTGGTCGCTGACCAGTTCAGTCGTGATGCGGCGGAGTTCGCCGACGATGGCATCGACGGCCTTCTGCACGTTGGCCGGATTCACCCCCGCGCTGACGCTCCACGCTCCCGGCCCCAGCCCCCCTTCCAGGCTGCTGTAGGCGTAATAGGCCAGGCCGAGCTTCTCGCGGACTTCCTCGCCGATGCGCCCCATCAGCCCGAACTGGCCGAGGATGCTGTTCGCCAGCGTCGCCGCCCGGTACTCGTCGGTGCGGCGCGGCGGCCCGGCCACCCCCAGCACCAGATCGGACTGGGTTTTGCCCGCCACAGTCACCGAGACGCGCCGGATTTCGTCCACAGGAGCCAGATCGGGCAGCGATGCGATGGGCGGCTGCTCCGGGTTGCTCCAATCGCCGAAACGCTGCCGGACGATCTCGACCGCCTGCGCCGCCGAGACCGCGCCGACGATGGTGATGAGCATCCCGCGCGGGCCGTAATGCCGGCGGTGGAATTCGGCCATCGCCTCCAGCGTGAGCGTCGGGACGGTTTCCAGCGTGCCGCGTGAACTGTAGTGGTACGGATGCCCTTCTGGGTAAAGCGCCTCGCGGAAGGCCCGCTGCGCCCGGTAGCGGGTATCCTGCTGGCGGTAATTCAGCCCGGTCAGGATTTCCCCACGCAGCCGCTCGATCTGCGCCGCCGGAAAAACCGGATAGCGCAGCACGTCGGCCAGGATGTCGATCAGCACCGGCAGGTCTTCGGCCAGCGCCTTGCCGTTGAATCCAGTCGTATGAACTCCGGAGCCGACATCCAGGTCGGCGCCGATGTCTTCCAGCGCCGTGTGGATCGCCTCGAAGTCGCGGTGCTGCGTCCCGCGCATGACCGCGCCGGAGGTGATGCTCGCCAGCCCCGACTGTGCCGGGGACTCGTACAGGCTGCCAGATTGAATCGCGCCCGCGATCACCACCGACTGCGCCGCGTAATTTTCGTAGACGAGGACGACAATGCCGTTCTCCAGTTCGACGCGGATGATGTTGTCCGGGCCGGGGATCGATCCGCTCATTCCATGTCCTCCTCGCCGGCAGTCTCGCCGTTCGCTTCGGTGGGGATAAAGTAGCCGACGGTGCGGTTCTGCCGCCGTAGATAGCGTTCGGCCACCTCGCTCACATCGTCAAGCGTCACCGCCTCCAGGCGGTCGATATACTCGCTGAACCAGGTATGGCTGTGGAAGTTCTCCGCGAAGGCCAGCCAGAACGCCTGCGCCGTGACGCGCTCGGTGCTGTAAGCGAACAGCGCCCGCGCCTGCTTGTGGGCTTTCGCCAATTCCTGCGCGGTGATGCCGTCATTCAGCACCCGTTCGATCTGCTCATCGAAGGCGGCTTCGACCTCTTCCGGCGTGCGGCCGTCACGCACCGTCGCCACCAGATCGTACAGGTACGGGTCAATCGAGGGCAGCAGCCCGCCATCGACATCGACGGCCAGTTCGGTCTCGACCAACGCTTTGTAGAGGCGGCTGGTCTTGTTGTCGATACTGCCGCCGCCCATCCCGCTGGGGCCGGTCAGCACACTGTTGAGGATCGCCAGCTTGAACCAATCCTCATGCGTCGCGGGCGGGACGCGGTAGCCGATCTCGACGAAGGCCGTGCTGCCGGGGCGCTCGACCATCACCCGCCGTTCGCCGCTCTGCTCCGGCTCTGGCCGGACGAACAGCTCCGATTTCTGCCCTGCCGGGATCGCTCCATAAAGCTCCTGAATGCGCTTCAACATCGCCGCCGTATCGAAGTCGCCGACGGCGACCGCGATGGCGTTGTTGGGCATGTAGTGGCTGCGGTAGTGGTTGTAGAGATCGTCGCGCGTCATCGTCTCCAGGTCAGCCAGATCGCCAATGATCTCGTGGTGGTAGCCGTGGACGCGGAAGGCCGCTGCCCGCACTTCTTCGCCCAGCCAGAACATCGGCGAGTTTTCTGCGCCCTGGCGTTCGGAGATGATGACCGTGCGCTCCGAATCGACTTCTTCCGGCTTGAAGAACGTGTTCACCATCCGGTCAGCTTCCAGCCGCAGCCCCAGGTCGATGCGGTCGGCCGGCATGGTCTCGTAGTAGGCCGTATAGTCCATCGAGGTCTGCGCGTTCCAGGTTCCCCCCTCCCGGCTGATGCGCCGGTCGAGTTCGCCGCCGGGGAACTGCTCCGTCCCTTTGAAGAGCATATGCTCGACCCAGTGGGACGCGCCGGTGAGTCCGGTCGGCTCGTTTCGGCTGCCGATCCGGTACAGCACCCACCAACTGATGACGGGCGCGGTATGCTGTTCCTTCAGCAGTACGGTCAAACCATTATCCAGTACGTGACGGGTGACACCCGACATAACGGCTCCTTATTTGGAAAATCCTCATGCTTCTGCGGATGGATTGCCGCGGCCGGGCTGCGGCACAGCCGTCGATCCAGATGAGGCAGTCGTGGATGGAGTGGAACAAGACGGTGGACATGGACCTCGGCACGGATGAAAAACCAGGGATAGCTCATCCCTGGCAGGCTTTCAGTGTAGCAGCACAGTGCCTTCCTCGCCAACAGATCATTTGGGCAGGATTTGCCGACTCCGCGCCTTTCACTATGATGGATACAGATTTCTCTATCCACCTGGAGGTTCATCGTTATGCGGAAGTACCAACCCAGTGGCGCGGCCCCCATCAG
>JAEUQZ010000443.1:0-2244 GCA_016788965.1 Anaerolineae bacterium
GCACACCGCGCGGCGGCGGCGAATGGGAAACTATCTCATTTGAGCAGGCAATCGAAGAAATCGTCGAAGGGGGCGACCTGTTTGGGGAAGGAAACGTCCCCGGACTGCGTGAATCGTATGCGCTCACCGACCCAGGTGTTGCTAAGGAGATGGCAGCAGCCGTCAAAGCGATCCAGGCGGAGAAAGACCCGGACGCCAAGCGCGCGCTCATCGTCGAGTTCCAGACCACGTTTGCTGACCACCTCGATACCCTGATCGATCCTGAACATCCTGACCTGGGCCCGAAGAACAATCAAGTGGTGTTCACCTGGGGTCGTCTAAAAGCGGGGCGTTCAGAATTTTACCGCCGCTGGATCGGGCAGGGGTTCGGTTCGGTCAACGCGCACGGTCATACGACAGTCTGTCAGGGCAGCCTATATTTCACCGGGATGGGCATGTCGAATCAGTACGTGGACGGCAAATGGTCAGGCGGCAGCAAAGCCTACTGGCAAGCTGATTTGGGTAACGCCGAATTTGCCATTATCGTAGGCTCGTCCATTTTTGAAGGCGGTTATGGTCCGCCTCTCCGTACCCCCGGCTTGACCGAAAACACCGTCGAGAACGGGATGCGGTTCGTCGTGGTTGATCCGCGTTTTTCAAAGACCGCTGCCAAAGCATGGAAATGGCTGCCAGCAGTTCCCGGTTCTGAAGGCGCGCTCGCGATGGGGATGATCCTGTGGGTGATGGATAATGAGCGTTATGATGCCCGCTATCTGTCGGCGACCAACAAAGCCGCTGCCGCCGAAATCGGTGAGCCGACCTGGACAGAAGCCGCATGGCTGGTCAAGATCAACGAGGATGGCACCCCCGGCAAGTTCCTACGCGCGAGCGAAATTGGATTGCGCGAAAAAGAAGAGCGCCCGCTGTCAACAGACGAAAGCAAAACCTACCAATTTGACTACTTCGTCACGTTGGTCAACGGCGAACCGGTTGCTGTCGATCCGAACACCGATGTGCCAGAAGAGGCTGTTTTTGGTGATCTGCTGGTCGATACGGAAATTGAGGGAATTCGCGTCAAGTCGGGATTGCAGATCATCGCCGACTCTGCGCGTGAACGCACACTTGAAGAATGGGCAGCTATCTGTGATGTGAAGGTCAATGACCTGGTGACCATCGCGCAGGAATTCACCAGCCATGGCAAGCGTGCCGTTGCCGATATTCATCGCGGAGTCAGCCAGCATACCAACGGTTTCTACAATGTGTACGCATGGTACACGCTGAACGCCTTGATCGGCAACTTCGATTGGGCGGGTGGATTGGTGTGGGCATCGACGTATGGCGCAACCAGCGGCTATGCCAGCGTGAGTGACGCAGACAAGAAACAGGCGCCGTTTGGCACCACGATCATCCGCAGCGAAGCTTATGAGAATAGCAGCCTGTTCCTGCGCGATGGCTATCCGGCGCGGCGCAACTGGTACCCGCTGGCGACCGACATCTATCAGGAGATCGCACCCTCCATCGGCGATGCTTACCCGTATCCGGTGAAAGCGTTGTTCCTGTACATGGGATCACCCGTGTACTCCCTGCCCGCCGGACATACCAACATCGACATCCTCCGTGATCCGCAAAAACTGCCGCTCTTTGTTGCGAGTGACGCGGTGATCGGCGAAACAACGATGTACGCGGACTACATCTTCCCAGATACGATGTACCTTGAGCGCTGGGAATTCCAGGGGTCGCATCCGAATGTGCCGTTTAGAATTCAACCGCTTCGTAACCCGGCTATCGATCCCCTCGTACCGGATGTGAACGTTTTCGGTCAGCCAATGCCGCTGTCCCTCGAAGCGATGCTGCTGGGACTGGCAGAACGGTTGGAACTTCCCGGCTTCGGTGAGAATGGCTTTGGTGAAGGACTGCCCTTCAGACATCAGGATGACCTCTATATCCGTATGGTCGCCAATCTAGCAATCGACCGCGAACCCGTACCGGATGCTGATGAAGAAGAAATGCGTGTTTTCGTTGAATCACGTCGTCATCTGCGCCCCAGTGTGTTCGACGCGGAGCGTTGGCAAGCGATCGCGGGCGAGCTGTGGCCCAAGATCGTGTATGTGTTGAATCGTGGTGGGCGTTTCCAGAATTTCAACGATGGCTACCGTGACACCTCACGCGGTAAGCAGCTTGGCAACCGCTTTGGTAAGCTGATCAACATCTACCAGGAAAAGACCTACGACGCACGCAATGCGATGACTGGCGAACGTCTGAAAG
>JAEUQZ010000443.1:2254-3901 GCA_016788965.1 Anaerolineae bacterium
ATTACATACCGGCAGCGACCGGATTGCTCGGCGACAGGCTTGATGAGCAGGACGCGAAAGAGGGCTTTGATCTGCGCCTCATCACCTATCGTGAGATCGCGCAGACGAAGAGTCGTACCGCGTCTAACTACTGGCTGCTCGGTATACTGCCCGAAAACTTCGTGCTGATGAATGTCGCCGATGCTGCTGCTCGCGGGCTGGTAGAAGGGGACATGGTGCGAATCATCTCGCCAACCAACCCGGCGGGTGAGTGGGACTTGGGAAACGGGAATCCGGTCCCGATGGTGGGTAAAGTCAAAGCGGTACAGGGCATTCGTCCCGGCGTGATTGCCGTCAGTCTAGGCTTTGGTCACTGGGCGTATGGCAGTGTTCCGGTCACGATCAACGGCACAACCATTCCCGCTGACGAGCGGCGTGGGCGCGGCTTACATATCAACGCCGCACTACGTACCGACCCGCACACCCCCAACACTACGCTGGTCGATCCCGTGGGCGGCAGCGCGGTATTCTATGACACGTTAGTGCGCGTCGAAAAAGTCTGACACGTCGGCGATTGAAGGCAGGGGCGCGGAAGCGCCCCTGCCCCATGAATGCACAAAGAGCAGAGAATGGCCGATCTTAAATCGTTGTTGGAACAATCTGCTGCCTTGCACAATCATCTTTGTCCACGCCAGGTCATCGGCGTTCGCATGGGGTTATTTGCGGGACAATTGCTTGGGCTGGAAGTGCCTCAGGCGAACAAGCGCCTCATTACGTTTATTGAGACCGATGGCTGTTTTGCGGATGGCGTTGCAGTCGCTACGGGTTGCTGGCTCGGTCACCGCACCTTACGGTTGATTGACGAGGGTAAAGTCGCGGCAACCTTCGTGGACTCGGAAACAAGTCATGCCATTCGTCTGGCACCAAGCCCACAAGTACGGGAACTCGCACGCGAGCTGTGCCCGAATGCCAAAAGCCGCTGGCACGCTCAATTGGAAGCCTACCAGGTTGTGTCAGACGAAGCCTTCTTTGTGTGGCAGGAAATCGAACTTCACCTCAACCTGGATGCGCTCATCAGCCGCCCCGGCATTCGGGTTAACTGTGCGCGTTGTGGTGAAGAGATTCTCAATGAGCGCGAAGTCTATACCAATGGTCAGCCGCTGTGTCGAAGCTGTGCGGGTGAAAGCTATTTCAAAGTGAAGAGCGAGGCGGCATGGTTATCGATCAATTTGGCAGAACCCTCGATTATTTGCGAATCTCACTGACAGATCGCTGTAACCTGCGCTGCATCTATTGTATGCCGCAGAATATCCACTTTCAGCCGACATCATCACTGATGACCGATAGTGAAATCTATCGGCTCACAGCATTGTTTGCCGATCTGGGATTCAAGAAATTCCGTCTCACTGGAGGTGAACCGACGGTACGACCAAACATCCTGGAAATCATCCATCATCTTTCTCATCTTCCCGGCGTACAAGATGTTGTCATGACCACAAATGGGATACGTTTGGCAGCATTGGCAGAGCCATTGGCCTATGCAGGGCTGCGGCGCGTTAACATCAGTATCGATGCGTTGGACGCCCAGACTTTTCGGCGGATGACCAGTCGCGGCGATTTTGAAAAGGTGTGGGCAGGTATCCTTGCCGCCCAACGTGCAGGGCTAAC
>JAEUQZ010000444.1 GCA_016788965.1 Anaerolineae bacterium
GTTTTGCGAGGAACTCTATACGATATCGGAAATCAAGAGTACGGATATACCCCCGACAGGACTCGAACCTGTGCTTCAGCCTCCGGAGGGCTGCGCTCTATCCACTGAGCTACGGGGGCGGCTCATAGAGTTATCCTAGCAGAAATTTCCCTCCGCCACAAGTGCCTGAACCCGCCGCTTCACCTGTTTCACGCCCTCCTTTCGTTCTGCTGGGCCTCTTCATGGCCTGCCGCAATCCTCAACTCATCGTTAAGTTTCACAAACCTTGAGAGAAGCGTTATGCAAGCATCCATGAGACACCAAATGGTTTTCCAAAATGTCACCCTTTCGATCCCATTTTGTGCTATCGTGTAACTATGGGACGGTACGGATGCCATTCTGGACGTCCGAAACGCCTCCCCCATCGCACCTTCACAACCTATCGAGTGCGAATTTCGCAGCCCATTGCAGTTGCAAGAATCACACAATTGCAACTGCAACATTGGCAACTTTTCGCAGATTTGCATTTGCGGTATTTGCAGCAGTTGTGGCATTTCTGGCAAACTCCTGCCTTGCATGTAAGGTATTTGACCCAGAATTGGCGTTCCGCAACTGCCGCAATTGCCGAAATTGCCGCAATTTGCCGTCCGGCATGGACGACATTTCGGACGTTTCGCATTGAACGATCAACTATGAACTACAAGCTTCCGCCATCTCCAACCCTGACGGCACTGACGCCATTGCCGCCATTTCCGCCACGTAGCACGCGCTGTCATCTAAGAGTCTGATCTGTATTCCGTCAATCACAGCAGATAAGCTAATAGCTGCACCATAAACTATCAACGACGAACTTCTTCCCACCTTGACGGCTCCCTGCCGCTCAACTAGAATTCCCTTTCGGAATCTTAGGGAAGAAGACCGCATGTTTGAAACGCTCAGCGACCGCTTACAGGGAATCTTCGATAACCTCGGACGCTCCGGCAAGCTGACCGAAAAAGATGTCGATACGGTCATGCGCGAGGTGCGCGTTGCCCTGCTGGAAGCCGACGTAGCCCTCCCGGTCGTCAAGGATTTCGTCAGGCGCGTCCGCGACCGTTCCATCGGCGCCGAGGTCATCAAGTCCCTCAAGCCGGGTCAGATGGTCGTCAAGATCGTCCACGAGGAACTGATCGCTACCCTCGGCGACTCGGCCCCGCTGAGTTTCTCCGGCAGTGTCAAGCCGCATGTCATCATGCTCGTTGGCCTCCAGGGTTCGGGTAAAACGACCACGGCGGCCAAGCTCGCCATCCATCTCCGCAAGGATGGACGCGCGCCTTTCCTCGTAGCCGCCGATGTCTATCGTCCCGCAGCGGTCGATCAGGTCATTACGCTGGCGAAGCAGATCAGCGTGCCCTACTACGAAGAGGGCACGAAAGCGCGCCCCGCCGATATCTGCGTGAATGGGGTCAAAGCCGCACGCGAAGCCAACGCAGCCGTCGTCATTCTGGATACTGCTGGTCGTCTCCAGATCGATGACAACCTGATGAACGAGTTGGCCGAGATCAAGAAGCGTACCAATCCTGCCGAAGTTCTGCTTGTCGCCGACTCGATGACCGGTCAGGAAGCCGTCAATATTGCCCAGGGTTTCAATACCCGTGTGGGCATCACCGGCCTGATCCTCACCAAGATCGATGGCGATGCGCGTGGTGGCGCAGCCATCTCGATGCGCTCCGTGACCAACGTACCCATCAAGTTCCTCGGCACGGGCGAGAAACTGGATGGCTTCGAGGTCTTCTACCCGGATCGGCTGGCCTCGCGCATTCTGGGCATGGGCGATGTGCTTTCGCTGATCGAGAAGGCTGAAGAAGCCTTCGACGAACAGGAAGCCCTCAAGCTCCAGAAGAAACTGATGGAAAATCAGTTCACTCTTCAGGACTTCCTCGAACAGCTTCAGAAGATCAAGAAGATGGGGCCGTTCAGTCAGATCCTCGGCATGATCCCCGGCATGGATCGCCTCCGCGGGCAGATCAACCAGGAAGAAGCCGAAAAACGGCTGCGGCGCGTCGAGGCTATCATCAATTCGATGACGGCCAACGAGCGGAACAATCCCAAGCTTCTGAATGCCAGCCGCCGGCGCCGCATCGCTATGGGCAGCGGAACCCAGGTGCGGGATGTCAATGATGTACTCAAGCAGTTCCGCGATATGCAAACCCTGATGAGTCAGCTGCGTAAGGGACGTTTTCCAAACATTCCGGGGTTACCCGGCCTGCGCTAGAGCCGCTCGCTCTACCGCTACTGGCAGCCATCGCAGCATTTTTAGCCAGTGGCTCCCCGTCCCAATGGACGCATGGGAGCGGTATTTCAAGGAGTTCAGTGTCCTATGGTTCGTATTCGTCTCCGCCGTGTGGGGCTGAAGAAGCAGCCCAGCTACCGTATCGTCGTGGCCGATCAGCGCAGTTCCCGTGATGGTGGCTTCATTGAGGCTATCGGCCACCACAATCCGCGCACCGAGCCGTCCACCGATGTCGTGGATGAAGGCCGTGCCCTGTACTGGTTGAGTGTGGGAGCGCGTCCCAGCTATGCCGTGGAAACCCTCTTTAAGCGTACTGGCACGCTGGCTCGTTTTGCCCGTCTGAAGAAGGGCGAAAGCATGGAAACCCTGGTCGCAGAAGCGGTGGCCGCCCGCGCTGAGGCTGCTCCGATCAGCCCCAAGACCAGCCATCCGTCGCCCGGCCCCGGCCAATCGTCCAAGAAGGCTAAACAGGCCGCCGAAGAGCCTGCCTCGTAGTCACTTTGCTCATTGATTGGGGCATGGGAATCCATGCCCCAACCCAACGAAGGATGCCGACGTGGAAGACTTGATCTCGTATATCGCCAAGAGTCTGGTGGACGACCCTTCCCAGGTCAAGGTGATCCGCCGCGTCAACGGTGGAACCACGGTGATTGAACTGCGCGTATCTCCTGAAGATACCGGCCGCGTCATCGGTAAGGGAGGCCACGTCGCCAACGCGATGCGGGCACTGCTCCGCGCTTCGGCTGGGCAGAAGGCCAATCGGGTCATCCTGAAGATCATCTAGCGACCATGCCCGACAAAGGGTTTTCGCCAAAATCCCCTGACTATCTACTCATTGGTCAGTTTCTCCGCCCGCATGGTATCCAGGGTGAGATGAAGATGCGCCTGCTGACCAGTTACCCTGAACGCCTTGCCCAACTCAAAACCGTCTACCTGTCACGCGACCCCGAAGACCCCAAGCCTGCTCCCCGTGAAGTCAAGCGCGTCCGTTTTCACCAGGAGTACGCCCTGGTCACGCTGAACGATGTCGCAGATCGAACCCAGGCGGATGGCCTGCGGGAATACTTCGTGATGGTTCCGATTGCGGAAGCTGTCCCGCTCGATGAGGGCGAATACTACCTCTTCCAGGTGATCGGCCTGCGTGTTCAAACGGTCGATGGGGAGGAACTTGGTTCCATTACCGAAGTCCTCCAGACAGGCGCGAACGATGTTTACATCGTGGAAAGCCCCCAACACGGTGAAATCCTCATCCCCGTCACGCCCGATACGTTGGTCAAGACCGATCTGGACGCCGGAATCCTGATCGTCAACCTGCCGGATGGCCTGCTCCCCTGAACGATTTCTTCGCTTGACAGCCCGTTTGATCGACTGTTATGCTCAAAAAACGAGGTCAACAATCCACTGAGGCCGTGTGAACGATCCCCGATTCTGGCTCGCGTTCAGTCAGGTTCCTGAAATTGGCCCCCGGCGGATTCAACTCCTGCTTGCCAGTTTCGGCAGCCTGGAGCAGGCCTGGCGAGCACAGCACGCACAGGAGCAACAGGCGAAGGTGCCGGGCCGCCTCTCCGGGCCATGCCGACAGGCTGTTCATGCGGGTGCGGGCGTGCGGTGCCGGTCTCATTGGCAGGCCTCGCAGTCCGGATTGT
>JAEUQZ010000445.1 GCA_016788965.1 Anaerolineae bacterium
GTCGGACGCTTCCAGACATTCCGCTCGTGGCCGGGGCCGCCCGCCAGAATGTCTGGAAGCGTCCGACCGGCTGGGAGATCACTGGCAAGACCCTCGGCATCATCGGCTACGGCTCCATCGGCCGCGAGGTCGCTCGCCGCGCCCTCGGCCTCGGCATGACCGTCATCGCCCATGATCCCTTCTGGAAAGGCGAGGCCGGCCCGGTCGAAAGTGTCGATCTCGATACGCTCCTCGCCCGCGCCGATGTCGTGACTTTGCACTCGGCGCTCTCGCCGGAAACGACCAGCCTGATCGATGCCGGCCGCATCGCCCGCATGAAAGATGGCGCCTACCTCATCAACACCGCCCGCGGCGAACTCGTCGATGAAGATGCGCTCCTGGCTGCCCTGACCTCCGGCAAACTCGGCGGCGCGGCCGCCGATGCCTTCCGCCATGAACCGCCCGAAGGCAGCCCGCTCCTGGCGCTGGACAACTTCATCGCCATGCCGCACCTCGGGGCCACCACCCGCGAATCCGTTTACCGTATGAGCATGATGGCCGCCCACAACCTCGTCGTCGTACTCAACGGCGAACCCTGCGAGTATGTCGTCAACCGTGCCCTGCTTCAGCGCAGCTTTCGGAGCGACCGCTGATGCTGATCGCGCGCCATGAGGATTTGACGCCCTGGCAGCGGGCGCGGGAACTCAACCGTATTCTCTACGGCATCACCCAGCGCCCGGCCTTCGCCGAGGATCCCGTCTGCCGCGATATCCGCCGCTCGATGGTCTCGATCATCAGCAGCATCGCCGCCGGCTTCGACCTACGTGCCACCTCGCGCGGCCGTCTGCGGATGCATCAGGCGCTCGCCGCCTGCAACGGCCTCCGTTGGCAGATCGCCACCGCCAACCGTCACGGCTACCTCTATGAGATCGAACGCGAGGAGTTGGAACACCGCCTCCTCGAAATCCGCTACCTCGTCCACAACCTGATCGATACCTTGTGGCCTGGGTAGATGACTTTTTACTGGTTCAAAGGGCAGAGCAATGAAGACCTACATTCTGGCACACGACCTCGGCACAACCGGCAACAAAGCCACCCTCTACGACCGTGAAGGCCGCCTGGTCGCCAGCGCCTTCTCCAGCTATACCACCCGCTTCGACCAGACCAACTGGGCCGAGCAGAACCCCGAAGATTGGTGGCAGGCCGTCTGCCTCTCCACCCGCACCCTGCTGGCGCAGGCTCCCAGCGTCCGCCCCGATGAAGTCGCCTGCATCACCTTCAGCGGCCAGATGATGGGCTGCGTCCCCCTTGACCGCAACGCCCGCCCGCTTCGCCCGGCCATCATCTGGGCCGACCAGCGCTCGGTCGATCAGCAGGACTGGGTCGGTCAGCGCGTCGATCCTGCCGAGGTCTACCGCATCACCGGCCACCGCCTCAGCGCCTCCTACTCGCTCTCCAAAATCCTCTGGCTGCGCGACCACCAGCCCGATACCTACAAAGCCACCTACAAGTTCGTCCACGCCAAAGACTCCATGGTCGCCCGCATGACCGGCAAGTTCGTCACCGAACCGTCAGATGCCTCCGGCATGAACCTCTACGACCTCCAGCAGGGTGACTGGTCGAGCCGCATCATCGACGCCGCCGAACTCAATCCGCATCAGCTTCCCCAGCTTCGCCAGTCCATCGAGGTCGTCGGTGAACTGCTTTCCTCCGTCGCCGATGAAGTCGGCCTGCCCGCCGGGACGCCTGTGGTCATCGGCGGCGGTGACGGAACCTGCGCGGCCATCGGCGCCGGTGTCTGGCGCGAGGGCGCGGCTTATAACTACGTCGGCTCCTCCTCCTGGATCGCCCTGTCCACCGCCAAGCCCATCCTTGATCCCCAGCAGCAAACCTTCACCTTTGCCCACATGGTTCCCGGCATGTTCATGCCCACGGGCACGATGCAGGCCGCCGGAGCCTCCTACCAGTGGACGCGCGACCAGTTGTGCCCGGTCGAAGTCCAGGCGGCCCAGGCCCTCGGCCTCAGCCCCTACGAAATCATGAACCTCGGCGCGGAAAAATCCCCCGTCGGCGCCAACGGCCTGATCTATCTGCCGTACCTCATGGGCGAACGCAGCCCGCGCTGGAATCCCCGCGCCCGCGGCGCCTTCATCGGCCTCACCATCCGCCACACCCGCGCCGATATGGTGCGGGCCGTCCTCGAAGGCATCACCCTCAACCTTCGCAGCATCCTGGAGGTCTTCCTGCGTCAGGGCGCTCACATCGAAGCCATGCGGATCATCGGCGGCGGCGCGCGCGGCCGCTTCTGGAACCGCCTCATGGCTGACATTTTCGGCATCCCCGTGCAGCGTCTCGCCATCCTCGAAGAGGCCACCTCGATGGGGGCAGCCGTCGCCGGCGGGATCGCCGTCGGCCTCTACAAGGATTTCTCCATCAGTGAGCAGATGAACCAGATCGCCGAGGTGGTCGAGCCGGATGCCGAAGCCACCGCCGCCTACAACCGCCTCGTCCCCATCTTTGAAGCCTGTTACCAGCAGCTTCTCCCGGTTTATGACCTGATCGCCGAGAACGGCTGATCCGTTCCGGTTACGCACAAGGATGATCCACAATGGCACGTTTTGATCGATTGACCGTCTACCGCACCCTCCTCGGCGATGGGATGCTGCCGCTCTTCTACAGCCCCGATGTCGCTCTCGTCAAAGGCGTGACGGCAGCCCTGGCTCGCGGCGGCTCGCGCGTCCTGGAGTTCACCAACCGGGGCGACTTCGCCATCCAGGTCTTCGGTGAACTGGTGCAGCACTGCGCCAAGAACTTTCCCGACCTCGTCCTCGGCGTCGGAACCATCGAGGACGCCCCCACCGCCGCGCTCTATCTCGCCCACGGCGCCAATTTCGTCGTCGGCCCCAACTTCAACCCGGAGGTCATGCGCCTCTGCAACCGCCGCAAAGTCGCCTATGTCCCCGGTTGCAGCAGCGTCACCGAGATCGCCAACGCTGAAGAATTGGGCGCCGAGATCGTCAAGTTCTTCCCGGCGGATGCCCTCGGCGGAACCGAGTTCATCAAAGCTGTGCTGGGGCCGCGCCCCTGGACGCGCATCATGCCCACCGGCGGCGTCAGCCCGGACGAGGCCAACCTGCGGGGCTGGTTCGAGGCCGGCGTGGCCTGCGTCGGCATGGGCAGCAAGCTCATCCGCGCCGACTGGCTCAAAGCTGGCGACTTCGCCTCGCTGGAAAACCTTACCCGCGAGACCCTCGCCCTCATCCAGACCATCCGCGCCCCCAAAAAGGGCTGAACGGGACTTTATTGTAGTCGCTGCTTGGAACAGGCGGTTGCCCAACCGCCTGTTTTTGTTGAGGTTCGAGGCGGTTTCATGACGGGTTTTGAACCGCCCAGACTTCGATGGAACCGCCATCATTCCACAGTATGGCATAGCGGTTGTCGAATGTTAGGGCAGCGGAATGGAGTTCCGAGTCAGTGAGGGTGTTCACGATTTCTCCTGTCATGAGATCGCGGAACTCGATATGGCGTCCAAGTGTGATGAGCAAGCGAGAGGATAGATCAAGGTCAACTATGCGCGCAATGTTTTCCACATAGGCCAGGTTTTCGTCGTCAAGGATGCTCCAGAATTGGAACGTTGTGTGTCGATTGCTTGGGATCGCCGAGATTCCATCCTTGACATACAGGCTGGACTGCCTGATCTCGCTGATAGGAATTTGTTGTCCTGTACTGATTTCCCAGAACTCCAGCGAGAATTCCAGCGTGTCTCCCAGCCGACCGACAAATCCGACTGCAACGAGATCATCGGTTACTGTGATGAGGTCAAGAGCAGCCATTCCGTCCGCAGATCGAATCTCTCTTGAATCTCCATTCTGGATATCCCATGCCCTGATTTCTCCGTAGACATTGCTGGC
>JAEUQZ010000446.1 GCA_016788965.1 Anaerolineae bacterium
AACAGGTGGCTGCCTCAGTCGACAGCGAGATGGCGGCTCTGGAGCCGCAGCCTGTCACTGAACATTGGGGCAAGAGCCTGAATGCGCTGCTGGACAGCCTGGACATGAGCGATTGGGAACAGATCGAAGACCCGCTCATCCAGTGATCACCCCGATCAGATTCACCTTGAGCGCCTCCACGTCAACTTCCCCTCGGAGATTGTGCGGAAAATCAGCCAACATTGTCTCGGCGTAGTAACTCTTACGGCGCGAGCGGCGATCAATGACCGCCTACATTCGCTGAAATGTGCTGTTTTGGTTGAGACGACGCCGGGGTTTCCAATCCGCTGCTATAATCAAAAACTAGTGCAGGGTTCGACAGGGAGAAGGGTATATGCCCACCGAAGTCCTGATGCCCAAACTGGGCGAAAGCGCCGTTGGCGAGGTGACGGTCGGCCGCTGGCTGAAGGCCGAAGGCGACTCGGTGCAGCAGCATGAGCCGCTGCTGGAAGTGACGACGGACAAGGTGGACAGCGAAATCCCGGCTCCGGCCAGCGGGGTGCTGCTCCAAATCCTGGTGAAGGAAGGGCAGGCCGCAGGCGAAGGCGTCTGTCTGGCGCTGATCGGCGAGGTGGTGGGTGAAGCGGCTGATTCGGCTGGCGGGGAATATGCGGGGTATATCTCGCCCGTGGTGGCGCGGATGGTGGCCGAACATGGCATCGATCTCGCGCGGGTGGCTGGGACGGGACGCGACGGGCGCGTGACCAAGAAAGATGTCGAGGCGTTCCTGGCGCAGCAGGGCGATGCAGCCGCGTCGTCCCCGCGAACGGCGGGGCAGAACTTGCTGCGGAACCGGGCGCGCGTGCCGATTCCGACCGATGAGACTGTGCCGACCGAGCGGCCTAATCATATTCCACCCCGGCAGCCGCCACCTCCGTTCAAAGGATTCCAAACGCAGGCGGAGCGTTTGCTGCCAGTGGAGCCGATCCCAGCCGGGACGCCCGGCAATCTGGTTCCGCTGACGGCGATGCGGCGGGCGATTGCCGAACACATGGTGCGGAGCAAATTGCAGACTTCACCGCACGTGACGACGGTGTTCGAGTTCGAGATGACGGCAGTGCTGGCGCATCTCCAGGCCAATAAGCCCGCATTCGCCGAACAGGGGGTCAACCTGACGCTGACGGCGTACCTGGGGGCGGCGACGGCCGGGGCGCTCCAGGCGCATCCGTTTCTGAACGCGGAATGGCGCGAGGAAGGCATTTACCTGCATCATGCGGTGAACCTCGGTCTGGCGGTCTCGGTCGATGATGGCCTGATCGTGCCGGTGATCCGGGATGCACAGGACCTCAGCCTGATGGGGATGGCGCGGGCGATCAACGATCTGGCGGCGCGGGCACGGAACAAGCAGCTCAAGCCGGAAGAAGTCCGAGGCGGGACGTTCACAATCAGCAATCATGGGGTGGGGGGCAGTCTGTTGGCGACGCCGATCATCAACCAGCCGCAGGTGGCGATCCTGGGGGTGGGGATCGTCGAGAAGCGGGTCAAGGTGATCGACGACATGATCGCCATCCGACCATGCTGTTATGTGACGCTGACTTTCGATCACCGGGTGGCGGACGGGGCGGTGGGCGATGCCTTCATGGTGACGCTCAAACGGCTGATCGAAGGTTGGGCTTAAGCCTGGGTCAGCCGTAACCTGTGCTATGCTGTGAGCGGTTGTGTTCACAGATGGCTGCGAAGCGTTCCCAATTGAGGATGCCCTGATGAAACGACTCCTGATTGCTGCTGGACTGTTGATTCTGGCGGCCTGCCAGCCGACAAGTGAACCGACCGCCGAACTGCCGACGCTGGCGGCGCTGCCCAGCGCAACCCCAACGATAGAGGTCAGTGAAACACCTTCTCCGACGGCTGAGGTTAGGGCCAGCCCGGAAGCGACGGATCTACTGCCGTTCATGATGCTGACCGAAACACCCACGCCGACCAGCAGCTCGACACCGACGGCCACGCGCACGCCGCGACCGGTGACTCCACAACCGACGCTAGAGCCGACACGCGCGGCAGTCGGTACGGCGACGCAGGCGGTGCTGGAAGCGCCGCGCTTCGTCACATTCACGCCGGGGCCGGGAGCGGCAGGTGGAGCGCCGCAACAGTTTGCGGATGTGGTCATCAACGAGCAGCAGTTCCAGGAAGAATTGACGAGCCTGCTGTCCAAGTATCCTGATGTCGATCAGGCGACCATCGACTTCGTGCCGGAAGGGATCAATGTGCGGATGCGGGTCTTCGATGGCAGCGCGTTCGTTTCCGGGAATGTGATGGTGTCGGTGGTGCTGACCGGGGACTTCGCCACGATCACGATCAGCAGCATCACCATCGATGGGGGCGTGCCGTCGCAGTTCTTCGTGGATACGGCGACGGGGCCGTGCTTCCTGCTGGCGCTGGAAACGCTGGATACGATCCTGAAGCAGCGGTTGGGGCCGGATCAAAACCTGCAATCGGTGGTGATGACCGATACAGAGATGCTCATCAGCCTGCTCGTTCCGGCTTCGTGAGGGCGGGCAGGCGGTTGTACTGGCGCGATGCGGAGGAGTGAAGTGCCCCGCATCCGGCACGCGGAAGGGAAACAAACATGGGTGGGATGTGGAAGCGGCTGCTGGTCTGGTTCGTGCCGCTGTGTCTGGCTCCGGCATTGGCGCTGGCGCAGACGGGAACCTGCGATGAGCAGGTGAGCCGGGCCATCGACGCGGCAGCGTCGGCCTGCGAAGCGTTGGGGCGGAACGAGGCGTGCTACGGCAACGTGAACCTGACGGCGGAGGCTCAACCGGGGGTGGCCGATTTCCGGTTCGAGCAGGTCGGGGACATGGTGAACGTGAGTACGATTCAAAGCCTGACGCTCAGTCCGCTGAACGAAACCAGCGGGGATTGGGGCGTGGCGATGATGAAGCTCCAGGCGAACCTGCCGGATACGCTGCCGGGGCAGAACGTCACCTTCGTGCTGTTCGGGGATATGCAGATCACCAACGCAGTGAGCGGGGACAACACGGATGGTTTCACGCCGATGCAGGCGTTCTACCTGCGGGGTGGGGTGGACAGCTTCGACTGCGGGTCGGTTCCGCCGAGCGGTTTGCTGGTGCAGACGCCGGAGGGGGTGGGTGAGGTTACGTTCCGGGTGAACGGGGCGGACATCCGCATGGGATCGACGGTGTTCTTCCAGGCTGAGGCCGGGAAGACGATGGCGATCAGCACGTTCGAGGGGGCGGCCTACGTGACCAGCAACGGTGGGACTCAGGTGGTGCTGCCGGGAACGTGGATCGAGATGGTGCTGGATGAAGAGGCCGGGCTGGCGCGGGAAGCTCCGGGACTGATGAAGGCTTATGCCAAGCGGTTCGATGGATTCAAGCATCTGCCGCTCGGCCTGCTGGAGCGGCCGATTGAACTGGCCGAGCCACTGCCCGCCGAAGAGGTGGATGAACTGAACGCGCGTATCCGGGCGGGAGAGCCGATGTGCGGGCAGGAGCCGTTCCCGGACTGCGATAAGTTCCCCGGTGTAGGCGATCTGCGGTCGTGCGTGATGGCTCCGGGGCCGGATGATCCGCCGCTACCGGAGGATGAAAAGCGGCCGCTGTGCCCGCCGTTGGGCGAGCGGTTGGATGAGCGACGGGATGACCGGGACTGCGTGATGCGGCCGGGGCCGAACGATCCGCCGCTGCCGGAGGATGAGACGCGGCCGTTCTGTGAAGGTGGGCCGGGCGAGCAGCCTGGCGATCCTTCGGAGCCGCCGGGAGAACCCCCTCCACCTCCACCGGGAGAACCACCTCCACCGGGCGGGTAGGGCAGGTCGCTGAGCGGGTGTTCGATCATGGCGGTAAGGTTGATAACTATTAGCTCGCAGCTTATAGCAATACAAAGCAGCT
>JAEUQZ010000447.1 GCA_016788965.1 Anaerolineae bacterium
GGCTTGGATTTTGATGTCAGCCCTATCTGGCAGCACCTCAAGATGGACATCGATGCTCGCCTCACGGTCGAGGATCTGGTGACTTCGTTGTATCAAAAACGGGTGTACATGCCCAAGTTCGATGCCTGGATCAAGACGCTTACCTCCACAATGCTGTTCAAGCCCAACTTCACAGAGATAGGGCGGCAGTCTGTCCAAACGGCCTATGATAGTGTCCGATTCATCCTCTCACTGCCCTGGTTAGCAAACCGAGATATTACAGCGGATGCTATTGATACCTTGCTGCAAAGCCAATCACACGTCACTTCCTTCTTCGATGCCATTGCGCTGGAGAACCTCTTCAAGTCACTGCTTCCGTCGATGGACTTCAGTGAAACTGAAATTGATTTGTACCTCACCGGAACCTGTCTTGACGATCACAAACGTGGTGTTTTCAACAGCAATTATGATTTTGAAGATGATGAAAACATCTTCATGACGGACGTACCGATAAACAAGGCCGTCCGGGCCTCATCGGCGATACCGGGCATGTTTGAACCGGTTAAGATCAAAGGAAAGTATTACATCGACGGTGAAGTCAAGCAAACACTGTCGGCGGATATCGGGGTACGGTTGGCAGATCGGATCATCATCTCCCATACATACCAACCCGTCATGCTGCCCAGCGGCAGTTCCGTTCGAGACATGGGCTGGGTGAACATCCTCAAACAGACCCTCAGCATCATTTTTTACGAACGGATCAATGTGTGGCGGAAAATCTACGAACAGCAGAACCCAGGCAAAGAGATCATCTGGATTCAGCCCGAACCGGATGACATTGACTTCTTCCTGGCCCCCGAATTCTCGTTCAGACCAGAAGTCCAGAAAAAGATGATCAAAAGCGGCGAAGTGGCCGCGCTCAAAGCTCTGGAAAACGTCGAATCGATGTAACGTTTGTGCTGGGACAGGCAAGGCGAAGAAATATCTGATTGGGTGGAGGGGGGAGTTAATTATGAGCAAAGTACATCAAGGCCGAATCCTTGGCCCAGTCGACTCGGCGTTTCTGTACGTAGATAGTCCAGAGACTCCGATGAACATCGGGGCCGTGACGATCTTTGACGGCCAAATCGACTTCGATGCCTTCATCAAGTTGGTGGATGGGCGCATTCATCAGGCCAAGCCGTACTTGCAGCGGATCGTTCAGGCTCCCTTCAACCTGGGTATGCCCACATGGCGCTATGATCCCGATTTTTTCATTGGGAACCATGTTTTCCACCAGCAGTTGAACGCGCCCGGTACGGATGAACAACTGCGTCAACTGGCCGGCCATCTGGTTTCCGGTATGCTCGACCGATCAAGGCCGCTGTGGGAAATTCACCTGATTGAAGGGCTGTCGAATAACCGCACTGCGATTTTCTTCAAGATTCACCACTGCATGGTAGATGGCCTCTCGGCGGTGGAATTGTTCACACTGCTTTTCGATCTGACGCCAGAAATCGCTGAGTCGCCGCATAAAGCCACGCACGATGTTCCCTATCTGCCCAATGCGCTGGAACTGATCCGCGACTCCCTGGTTCAGGACATCCCACACAAGCTCGGCGTGCTGGGTAAGCTCGGCCACGACCTCCAACACATGCAGTCAGTATTCACGGATCGTGACAAGCGGCGCAAGGCGCTGATCGGGCTGTCCTACCTTATCAACGACAATCTCCTGCCGATCAAACGGTACAGCATCAACGGACGAAACACCGGAAAGATCACGGTGGCCTGGACCGACTTCTCGCTGGCGGAAGTGCGGGCGATCCGTTCGGTGGCCGAAGCCTCGGTCAACGATGTGATGCTGACCGTGCTGACGGGGGCGATCTCGCGCTATCTGCGCGACCAGGGTGATGTGGTAGCGAGAAGTATTGTCCGTATCCTCGTCCCAGTGAACATGCGGTTGGAAAACGAGAAGAGCGACTTCGGCAATCGCATCTCGGTGCTGCCTATTGATGCCCCGCTGGATGTCGATGATCCGCTGAAACGGCTCCAGATCATCACCGATTATTCGCAGGCGATGAAACAGTCCTCGCTGGCGAATTCGCTGGATATCGTGCTGACGATGCCCTCGCTGATGCCCTCGCTGGCACAGCCCATCATCTGGGGCGTGGCTCCGCTGGCCTTCAGCTTTCTGGCGCATCTGTGGTGTACCAACGTGGCTGGGCCACAGATTCCCGTGTATGTGCTGGGACACCGGATGCTCAACTCGTTCGGTTTCTTCCCGCTCAACCCATCGATGGGATTGGCCTGTGTCATCAGCAGTTACAATCAGCGCATCAGCATGAATCTGATCGCGGACGCCGGGATCATTCCCGATATCGTAGAACTCCGGCAGTATCTGGAGCAGAGCTATGTGGCGCTGCGTTCCGCCGCGAAGGTGGAACCGATGGCTCCCATTCCGTTGGAACCAACTCGGATCAGCAGCCCTTCGGTCCCAGTTACACCTGCCCCGACCCCACCAGTCAACAAGGCTGAACCGGTCGAAAAGCCCGCGGAGTCCAAGACAGACACACCTGCCCCTACTGAGGCTTTGAACGGCGTGGTTCAGGCTGCTGGGGAGTCACACGACTCAGGCGAGCGCGATGTCGCAAAGACCGAGATTACTTCCGAACCTGTGCCAATAGCAGTCAAGGAGAGCGCAGAGAAACCAATGGCTGCTGTGGCGCAAGCGGTTGAGAGCGTAGTAACGACAGCGCCTTCTACGAATGGAACCAGCGGCATCCCCGAGCCGATCATACTCTCGACGGAAGAGCCGGTTTCGACCGAAGAACCGGTTGTCCGCGCCAATGGCGCGGCTGAGCCGCTTCCAGCGCCGCCTGTGGAAGCCTCATCACCCAAACAGCGTGAAAAACTAGCCCTGTTCTCGGAAGAATGGGCACAGGCTTACCGCGAGGCGATCAACCGGAGCGCGTCGTATCGGGCGGCGTCGAAGGGGTGGCAGGCGGGATCGCTGGCTTTCGTGATGAGCGCATCACCGCGACAGGGACAAGTGATCCCCAAAGCGGTGTTCCTCGATCTGCACCGAGGGGAATGCCGCGCGGCGCGAAGCCTTACCTCACAGGAAGCCTATCGAGAGGCCACATTCGTCATCGAGGGAGATTATTCAAGCTGGATGGAAGCCCTGAATGGACGGATGCCGCCGCTGGTGATGCTCATGCGGGGTAAGCTGCGCCTCAAGAAAGGCTCGATCACGCGACTGCTGCCCTATGCACAGTCGGCCCAAGAACTGGTCAGCACGGCCAAAACCATCGAATAATGAATCCAGACAGGATAGGATGCAAACATGATTCGAGAGAAGTACCCCTACACCATCACCATTCATGACAAGCCCTTCACGCTGCGGTTGATGACCGCCCAAGACCGCGATGTCATCCTGTACTTCGCTCAACACCTGCCTGAAACCGACCTTTCCTTCATGCGCCGCGACATCACGCAACCGGAAGCGGTGGACGCTTGGATACGCGATGTGCAATCCAACCGCGCCGTGACCATTCTAGTCGAAGATCAAGGCAACATGGTGGGTTACGGGACTCTGTACTTCAACCAGTTGTTCTGGAATCGTCATCTGGCCGAAGTTCGCGTGCTCATCAGCTCGACCCACCGGAACTGGGGACTGGGAACGCGGTTGATGCGAGATCTGACTCAGTTCGCTCAAGAACTGAAACTGGACAAGGTCATCGTCTATATGGCGGTCGAGAACGACAGCGCACGGCGAATGACGACCGATCTGGGGTTCAAGGCGGAAGCTATACTGGCGGATTGGGTCAAGACACGCGACAACCGAACACATGACCTGTTGATCATGTCGATGGCACTCTCAGAGATGCACAACTAGAACGTGTCATTTGTGAAATACGTCACGGAGTTTC
>JAEUQZ010000448.1:0-1735 GCA_016788965.1 Anaerolineae bacterium
CCTTCTGAGCGAAACGACGGCGAAGTAAATCCTCAATGTCATCGAACGTGAGCACTGTCTCTTTGGGAATCAGTACCGTCAATTGATAGGGTGTGTAACTCATGCCTACTCCTTGATCGAATATGCTTTACCCGGCGGTGAGGTAGACGGAGAGGGCGAGCCAGGCGACGCTGTAGCGCAGGGCGCGGCTGCGCGGATGACGGACGGCGCAGTACAGCAGGTGGCAGAGGACGAGGCCGGGCATGAAGCGCATCAGGCCGAGCGGCTCGCGGTAGGTCGAAAATGGGACGACGGCCATGAGCGCGGCATTCGCCAGCAGCAGCAGGCCATAAGGGTGAAGCTGGCCGCGCTGCCCGTCGCGCACGGCGCTGAAGAGCGCCCAGAGGCTCGGCAGGAGGACGGCCGGGATCACGAAGACGGCCATCACCAGGAAGAAATTGAGGGTGCTGGCGGGATCGTAGGCCAGACGCCAGAAACCGTTGAAGGGGATGATCTCGAAGGGCGTGCTGCCCGCGCCGCCAGAACCGATGCCGAATGATCCGAGGGAGAGCCGGAGGATGATCTGCCAGAGGGCGAACGGGAGGGCCGACACCAGCGCGAGGCGCAGGGCGGCCTGATAGCGGCGGCGCAGCAGTTCATCCAGCACCCAGGCGGCGGCGAAAACCAGTGTCAATTCTTTCGTCAGGGCGGCCAGGGCAAAAGCAACTGCCTGCGGCCAGGGGCGATCCCGCGCGGCGAACCAGATGCCCAAAATGACAAGGCCATAGGCCAGCGGCTCGGTGGTGCTGAGGCGGACGCTCATGAAGACGCCGACGAACAGGCCGTAGATGAGGGCATACCAGCGGCTGACGCGCCGCTCGACCAACAGGCTTTCCAGCAGGGCCGTGCCGCCGACCAGGGCGGTCAGGTTAACCGCAACCAGCGCCAGCGGGATGAGGCTCTCGCCCCCGAAGGCCAACAGGCGGCCCAGCATGGGCAGGAGGATGCGCTGGTAGCGGTAGGCGGGCACGTCCAGACAGGCGGCGGCGCTGGCCGGATCGCGGGCGATGTAGTAGGCGAACTGGCCGTCATAGCCGGCGGTGGTTCCGGCGGGGCAGGTTTCGCTGTAGCCCTGGCAGCTTCCATAGCAGGTTCCCAGCGTGACGAAGACCTTCGGATCGGAGCCGTTCGACAGGAAGACCGCGATCAGATAGATCAGCGCGAGGACCAGGACGATCTGCCACGGGCGGACGCGCAGCCTCATTCGACCACTCCAATGCGGGATTCCCACCAGCCGCGCAGGGCGGCCACGGGCAGGGCTTCGACCTGCTCACCGCTGCGCCCGGTGTTCCAGGTGATGACCAGTTCGCGGCGGGCGCGGGTGATGCCGACGTAGAGCAGGCGCAGGCGCTCGGCGGCGTAATCCAGGCGGGCGCGGGCGGTCGCGCCGCCTTCGGCATAGCTTTCGCCCGTAACGAGGGCATCCAACTGGCCGAGGGCCTCGGCTTCCAGGTTGAGGCGGTCGCGGACGAACCATCTTTCGCCAATGAAGCGGTCGTAGCCTTCCGCCGAGGGGAAGTCGTAGTTGTTGGCCGACATCAGGTAGACGCGATCCCATTCCAGGCCTTTGGCTTTGTGATGCGTGATGACGACGGCTTGCCCTTTGTAGCTGGTCGGATCGAATTGGTCATCGTCTTCACCGAGGCCTGTGAATTTGCGATTGTTGCGAACGATCTGGCTGAGTTCGACCACGCAA
>JAEUQZ010000448.1:1745-3870 GCA_016788965.1 Anaerolineae bacterium
GCCTTTGGCTTTGTGCAGCGTCATGATGGCGACCTTGCCGCGATGCTGGTCGGGGTCGAAGCTGTCGTCATCGTCACTGAGGCCGTCGAATTTGCGGCGGTTCTGGGCGATGCCGGCTAACTCATCGACGAAATCGGGCAGGCGGGCGGAAGGCTGGTTATCGGCGAGGCGGCGGAGATGCAGGGCCAGGCTGTAGGCGGTGGCGATATCGGACTCGCGCTTGAAGAGGTCGGCGGCGACGGTCAGGACAAGCTGATCGACGGGCAGGGTCGAGGCGGCCTGCCAGCGGCGGATCAGCTCGCGGAACTCGACCAGATGGTCGTGCAGGGCGGTATGCTCGTCGCGCGGGGCGGTCTGGTCGAGCCAGTCCTCCAGGCGCGGCCAGAGGAAGTTCTCGACGGCTTTGAGGTTCCGCAGCCGGGCGGCAACCAGATCGACCTGGCGCTGGGCGTCGGAGTCTTCCTGGGCGTCGCGCTGCCAGACGCGGTAGGCATAGGCGAGTTTGTTGGCATCTTTCGGGTCGCGGAGGAAATCCAGGGCGCGGGTGACGGCGCCGACGACGGCGCGGGTGGGCGTGGTCGTGCGTAAGTTCTCGACATACGGCAGGCCAGCTTCACGCAGGCGGGCGACCAGTTTGGAGCCGGACTCGTTGCTGGCGATCAGCACGGCGGCCGTCCAGGTGGGATGCTGTGGGAGCCAATCCACCAGTGAGCGGGCGACGAAGGCGCGTTCTTCATCGGCGGTGAACTTGCGACCAATCAGTTCGATGGCCTGGGGCGAGTCCGGCGGGTTGCCCTGGGGATCATCGGGCGGGGTGGGTTCGATGTGCGGCACGTTCAGGGGGGTGCGGGCGCGCAGTTCGGGGTTGGGATGCTCCAGCGACCAATCGACGAGGCGGTTCGCCAGCGTGATGATGCTGAGGGCGCTGCGACCCGAATTGGGCAGGGCGCGGGACTGGACACCGCTTTCTTCCAGGAAGCTGCGGAGGAATTCCGGGCTGGCGGTGGTGAAGGTTTCGTAGATGGCCTGGTTGGGATCGCCGACGCGCACCCAGTTGCCATCCGCGCCGACCAGCAGGCGGAGGATGTGTTCCTGAAGGCGGCTGCTGTCCTGGGCTTCGTCTTCGAGGATATACGGCCAGCGGCGGCGGAGGCGCTGTAAGTAACCGTCGTCGGCTTCCAGGACGGTCAGGGCGAGGCGGATCAAATCCTGGAAATCGACCGCGCCGCGATAGCGCAGGCCGCGCTCATAGGCAATGTAGATGTCCTGCACCATCTCGGCCAGCGGGAGGGCATCGCGGTAGGCGGCCAGCAGATCACGCAGCTTATCGGGCATGAGGCGCAGGTCTTTGGCCTTCTTGATGACATTGGCGGCGATGGTCGTGACGGTCTCGCCCCAGGCGTTCTGGGATTCGCGGTCGCCCTGGTAGTTGTCGGCGGCGTATTCGTAGTAAGCGTTGGGATGGTTCCGCACCCAGGCGGCGGCCGCATCCTGGAGGATGTCCTGGGATTCGCGCTCGTCGAGGATGGCGAAGCGGTCTTCCAGGCCGGCCAGGGCAGGACGCTCGCGCACGATGTCGTTCGCCAGCCCATGCAGGGTGCGGACGCGGTAGCCGAGGCCGGGGATCAGGCCGCGCTCGCTGACGAAGGCGCCGACCTGCCGGGCGAAGTTGCCGACGGCGGAATTCACCAGGGTGACGACCAGGATTTCCTGGCCGTCTTCCAGCGGGGATTCGGCGACGAGGCGGGTCGCCAGCGCCGAGAGGGTGCGGGTCTTGCCGCTGCCGGGCACGGCCACCACGCCCATGCGTCCGCCGGCATAAGCGATCACATCGCGCTGTTTGGGTCGGGGGGTGAACATGGGTGGGTTACTCATGGGAAGGCGGAGATTCCACCACAGAGGCACAGAGAGGAGAAGTAGAGGGCATGGGGATCAGTCCTGTTTGAGCTGCTTGAGGACGCGCTGGATGGCTTCGAGGAGGGGGCCGCGCTGTTCGTAGCCCTGCTCGCCGAACTGACAGAAGCCGAGGTAGATGCGCTGGCGGCAGCGGCGGATCAGGCCGAGGGCGAGGCGGTAGAGGGCGTCCTGGTTGGCGGTGACTTCATCGTCGTCGCTCCAGACGCGG
>JAEUQZ010000449.1 GCA_016788965.1 Anaerolineae bacterium
CGTCCCCGGCTTGCCTTCCGGCGGCGCTTCGATCAACATGTCTTTGGTGAAGACCGCATCGCGCCGGTCGGTGAAGCTCAGGCGGTGTTCGTGCCCCAGGATGATCGCCTCGGTCGGGCAGGCATCTTCGCAGTAGCCGCAGAAAATGCACCGCAGCATGTTGATCTCATACGTCTTGGCATAGCGCTCGCCGGGGCTGAAACGCCCCTCGTCGGTATTCTCTGCCGCCTCGACCCAGATCGCGTCGGCTGGGCAGGCCGCCGCGCACAACGCGCAGCCGATGCACTTCTCCAGCCCGTTGTCGTACCGCTTGAGGATGTGCCGCCCCTTGTACCGTTCCGCGAACGGCTCCACCTGCTCCGGGTACTGGATCGTCACTGGCTCTTCCAGCAGGTGCTTGAATGTCGTCTGAAAACCCCGAATGATATTCATCGCTACCTATACTCCACACGTCCCTGTCGGTCTGAACCGTCTATACTGCGGTGAAATCACCCGCCCTTGGATTCTTTCTTCTCGCGGATCTTCGCCAGCATCGCCTGTTTATCGAACTTGGCCTTGCCGCCCGCCGGCTTGGCGTCCGCCGCGGGAGCCGCAGGCGCGGGCACAGCCGCCGCCAATGCCGGAGTCTCCGCCGGGGCCGCTTTCTTCGCAGCCGGAGCGGCCGCCTTCGGCGCAGCCAGCGCGGGAGCGCGGCGGCGTTCCACTACCGGCAGGCTCGACCCGCGCAGCGAAACCGCCTTCTCGCCTTCGCCCACCTTGACTCCGCCTGCCTCGGCCACCTTTTCAAGCTGGTCGGCCAGCAAACGGATGAGCGCGAACGGGATCGCCAGCAGCGCCCCGACCACATTCAACAGACCCCAGCCAATGCCCTTGCGTTCGCCCGTAACAATCGGATCGTCGATCAGTTCGTCGGCGGGTTCTTCATCCTTGCCCAGCCGCCGCAGGTAAACGATGCCGCCGATCACCAGCAGCGTGAACAGCACGCCCGACGCGATGCCGTAGGCAATCGGATTGCCGAACACATCGCCGACCACCAGCGCAATCGCCGACCAGCACACCGCCACCAACGCCAGCGGCAGCAGCACCTTCCAGCCAAACTGCATCAACTGGTCGTAGCGGATACGCGGCAGCGTCGCCCGGATCCACACCATGAAGATCAGCAGCAGCACCACCTTGCCGATCAGCACCAGCGGCCCCAGGATCGGCACGCTGTCCACCAGCCCGAAGCCGTCCTGATACCCGCCCAGATACAGCGTAGCGATAATCATGCTGATGGCGATCATGCCCAGGTATTCCGCCATCATGAACAGCGCGAACTTCATCCCGCTGTATTCCGTCATGAACCCGGCGGTCAATTCCTGCTCGGCTTCCACCAGGTCGAAGGGAGCGCGGCTCACCTCGGCCAGCAGCGCGATGAACAGCACCGCCGCCGCCAGCGGGTTCTGGAAGATGAACCAGTCCCAGATCATCACCTGCCCACGCGCGATATCGCCCAGCGCCATGCTGCCGACGATCATGATCGGCACAGCCATGCCCAGGCCGAGCGTGAGTTCATAGCTAATCATCTGCGAAGTCGCCCGCAGACCGCCCAGCATGGCGTACTTGTTGTTGCTCGCCCACCCCGCCAGCACGATGCCGTAGGTTCCGATGCTGGTGATGCCCAGCAGCCACAGGACGCCCACGTTCGGATCGGCCAGATACAGCGGAATCTGATACCAGTTGCCATCGAACCACGGGATCAGCAGGTCTGGCCCCAGCGGGATCACCGCCAGCACGATCAGCACCGGCACGACCTTGATGGCCGGGGCGATGAACCACACCGCCTTCGACGCTCCCGACGGCACAATGTCTTCTTTGGTGATGAGCTTGATCGCGTCAGCCAGCGGCTGGAGCAAACCCAGCGGCCCGACCCGGTTCGGCCCCACCCGGTGCTGGAACCAGGCGATGAAGCGCCGCTCCAACAGCGTCGTATAGGCAAAACCCGTGATGACCACGAGCAGCAGGATCGCCGAATACACGAACCCGTGGATCGTCGAGCAGGCCGAATTCGTGCTGCACACCACGATCTGATCGGGCGTCACCCGCTGCGTCGGGTTGAAGACGAACTTCAGCACCGCGTCGCTCACGGTATAGATCAACCCGCCGCCGGAAAGCAGCAGCAGGATGTCCCGCGCCAGCAGCACAACCAGCACGATTGCAATCAGCCCGACGATGACATACACGGGGCGGATGCGGAACCCGCCGCCGCTCTGTCGCTCGCCTGTCTGGAGTGTCGATTCCGCCATTGTGTCTAACTCCAACCTTCTCGCTTCTGTTCGTAACGCTTATGGACAAACCCGATAGAATGCGCCTGATCGATTTATTCTCACCCCGTCTCACTGCGTTCGACTCCCCCTCTCCATGCAATGGAGAGGGGGTGGGGGGGTGAGGATAGTGTGGCTCTATCTAATCGGTTTCTCCATCAGGCCTTCACGACCTCGCCAGCCGTGATCGCCAGCGGAGCCGGCTGCTCGCTCAGGTGACGCGGCAGCACCACCGTGCCCTTCGGCGCTCCGCCGTTGACATGCGCCCGCGCCGCGATGGGCTGCGCGTCCGCGATCCGAATATGCACCGTATCGCCGTTCTGGATGCCCATCTGCTGGGCATCGGCGCTGTTGATTTCCACGAAGGCATCCGGCACGCGCGGATGCACCAGTTCCGCCGAGCGGAAGGCGCGTTCGCGGTTATACAGCCGCGTCACCGGGACGACCAGCAGCTTGCCGGCCTCGCCGATTTCGGCTCCGCCGCCGCCATAGGCCTGCGGCTGTACCGCTTCGCCCTGATCCGCCGCGCTCGGAATCTGCACGCCGACGCCGCCCTTGTTCTGGTAGGCCGTGCCGCCGTAGTACAGATCCGCCCCGCCCACATCCGGGAACTGCCGTTCGATCCTGCCCAGTTCCGTGTAGGTGCAGCCTGCGAAAGCCGCCACCGACTTGCTGATCTCCAGCATCACGCTGGCCGCCGAGGGCTTGGCTTTGCCCTGCCCCAGCTTCTCGCCCAGTCGTGACAGCACCTGCCAGGCCGGGAGCGCCTGTCCCAGCGGCCCCTGCCCCGTATAGAAGCGCTGCACCCGCCGTTCGCCGTTCACATATGAGCCGTCGCGTTCGGCGAAGCTCTGGATCGGCAGCGCGGCGGCCGCCCACTCCGGCGCTTCTTCTTTGAACAGGCTCAGGAAGATGACGTTCTTGACCTTGCCGAGCCACTGCCGCGCCATCGGATCATCCAGCAGCACATCCGCCTGCGCCACGATCAGCGCCTTCGGCGGGTTCTGCATGATCTCCTGCGTCGCTTCCGGCGTGAAGCCCAGGTAATGCTGTCCCATCCCGTTCGGGCCGGGGAATGGACTGAGCAGGCCGTTGTTCGGCTTGCCCACATGGCCGGTCTCGATCAGGAAATTGGCCGCCGTCTGCATCAGCGTTCGGCTGCCTTCCAGCGTCAGCCCTTCCGCGCCGCACACCACGATCAGGTTAGCGGCGTCGGCCAGCTTCTTGGCATATTCCGCGTAACGATCCCGCAGCAGGTTGAGCGCATTAGCCGCGTCCGCGTAGTCGTAGCGGATCGTTTCGCTGGCAAAATCATCCATGCGCGTGCGCCGGGCATTCATCACCACCACATACGCCCCGCGATCATGCGCCTGCTTCAGCCGCAGCCGCCAGATCGGGACTTCCTCTTCCAGGTCGGTCGCCACGATCAGCACCGCATCGCCCTTGCCCAGCTTGCGGAGGTTCGTGCCCGTGCCCACGCCCACTTGCGCCACCAGATCAGCGCCCGCGTGAGTCGGAGGCCAGGCTCCCAGCCGCTTGCCGCCGAGCTTGCTGACCACC
>JAEUQZ010000044.1 GCA_016788965.1 Anaerolineae bacterium
GTCATGTTCCAGCCGCGAGAACATCACCCTCAGCACCCGTCTGACCGGGGTTCCGCTCCGTCTGGCCGAATATGTGGTTGTCCATGAATTGGTGCATCTGACCGTCTTCAACCACGGCCCGGACTTCAAAGCCGCCATGACTGCCTGGTTGCCCGATTGGAAAGACCGCGAACAGGAATTGGATCGCATCCAGTTCGGTTAGAGCTACTCCACCTCGAACAACCGCAGCAGCTTGAGCGCCACCTGGAGATTCATCCGCGTCGCCGGATCGGCCAGGTTCACATCGCACATATCCTTGATCCGATCCAGTCTGTAATTGAGCGTGCTGCGGTGGATGTGCATCGTCTCCGCCGTCAGCACCCCATTGCCCCCCGCATCGAGGTACTGCTCTAACGTCTGGAACAAATCCGTTTCTCTCGCGCTCAACAGCTTCCGCACCAACGGCACATACGGATTGGCCGCCAGCGTATCCGCCCCGGCCCGGTACAGTGGATGCAGATACCCCAGATCGTCGAAGTACACCGCCCGGTGCGGGACTTTCAGCCGCCGTGTGATCAGCAGCACCTCGCGGCACTGCTGGTGCGCCTGGGCAACCCCCCTGGCTCCTTGATGCACCGCGCTGACTCCCACGCGGAACGACAGCCCACCCACCTCGGCTTGAATCTGCTCGATCATCGGCCCCAGTTTTTGATCGGCCTGCGTCAGTACGATCACCTGCCCGGCGAACTGCCCCACCACCGCTGTCCAGTTCTGAAGCTCCGCCACCCGGTTGATACGGCGGTACATCTGGAGGATGCGCTGGTTGCTGCGTTCGTCCGTTTCCACCAGCAGCATGACATACTGTGCCGCCAGATCGACGCCGTAGCGCAGGGCTTGATCGGTCAGCACCGTTTCGCGCCCCGGTTCACCCTGGATCAACTGGGAGAGCAGGCTGCCCTTCAACGAGGCTTCCGCGCTCTGCACCGATTCTTGATACAGCATCATCAGCGCCGCCACCGTCGCGCCGATGTTGATGGCGATGCTGTCCAGTTCCGTCAGCCGTCGGTTGTTCGGGATGATCCACACGTAACCGTAAATGTCGCCGTGGACGACAATCGGAGCCAGGATGCGCTCTAGTTCCAACCCCACATCCGGCATCGATGGAATGTAGACTGGACGCAGTGTGCGCCGGATTTCGGTCAGCACGCCGCGATCTTCTAAGGCTTCCACCAGTCGGGGATCGGTGCGCCCCTCGCTCACCGTGAAGCGCCGCGCTTCATCCACCTCGGCCACGTTGTGGCTGGCGAGGATTTCAAAGCGTTCATTCTCGATGCTGATCGACTGGTCGAGCAGACCCGCCAGTCGCGCCGCCAACTGCTTGAGGTCGCCGCCCTCCAGCACCAGTTGAGTCAGCCGCTGCTGGATATCCAGCGCCCCCGTGACCATCGCCATCTTCTCTTCGGCGATGCGTTCATTCGTCTCGCGGGCAATATCGATGAACGGCTGTTCGTAGGGGATTTCGATCAGCGGGAAGTCGTTGTCGTCGGCCAGTTCGCGCAGATCATCGGAGACATGCTCGATCAATCGTCCGATGCTCAGCACCAGCCCGGCCACGCCCTTATCGGCCATCGCCTGGATATACTGGCGCTGGTCAGCCGGATCGACCGGGATATTGTGCCCGGTCGTCAGCACCAGTTCACCACCTCGTAACCAGCGCGGCGCGTCCGGCACGCTGGCGATATGCACCCAGGCAATCGGTTTGTGCAGTCCTTTGCGTCCGGCGACGACCCGCGCGTGGGAAAATGGAGCCAGCTTCAATGCATCGGCGACAGTCAACATAGCGATGTGGTTTGCGTTCCGTGGGGCAGGGGCATCCTGCCCGCGCCGCGAATAATCCAATGCCTGGATTGTATCACGGCGCGGGCGGGGAGATAGAGACTTGTCCTATCGGGGTTGGTGTTCGTCCAGCCAGCCGACGATGATCGGGATCAGGCGGTTCCGCATCCGGGGCGAAGTGAACATTGTCGTACCATGCGTCGCCCCCGTCCAGATGCGCGCGCCGATTTCGCCCTGCGCTGTCATCACCATCTGCCGCACAGCCTCGGCGCTTTCCGTATCCGCCTGAGTCGCCAGCAGCAGCGCCGAGCGATCCCTCAGCCTTTCGGAAACCGAGGTTTCCGGTTTCACACCGTAGAAGTCCAATCCCGGCGACAGCGCGATGGCCGTCACGCACTGGGCATCGTTCGCGCAGCCCACCAGCGCCAGATTCGACCCCACGCTCGCCCCCATGGTCGATACGGCCTCGGCGCGGACTCCCGGCTGCGCCCGCAGCCAATCCAGCCAGACCTGCACATCGCCCACCGCCAGTTCCCAATCTTCCGCGCCGCCCGTGTCGCCGTGCCCGCGCAGATCGACCGCCAGCACATCATACCCCGCTTCGAGCAGCGCCGGGATCACCGGACTCCATGAACCACGCTCACTCCCGTACATGTGCATCAGCAGCACCGCCGGTCGTGCTTCGGCATCGCTCGGACTGACGAAGTAATCGCCCACCAGCGCCAGCCCATCGCTGGCCTCGACCTGTACTGCCTGCGGCGCGGGCGCATCCTGCGCGGCCGCCGTTACCGCCATCACCACGATCATCACCACACTCAACATCCGAATCAGTCGTACCATTGAACCTTGTCTCCCGATAACACTACAAACCTAAATTGGGAATGGTCGCCAGCGGATCGCTCTGGGTTTGTCCATTGCGAATCTCGAAGTGCAGGTGCGGCCCGGAAGAATTCCCCGTATTGCCCACGCCCCCGATGACCGATCCGGCCGGCACAAGCTGCCCGCACCGCACTGCAATCGAACTCATATGCCCGTACAGCGTCAGGAACGGCCCATGCGCCAGCACCACCGTGTTCCCATACCCCCACGAATTCCACCCCGCGAAAATCACCGCCCCGCTGTTGGCCGCTCGGATCGGTGTCCCAGGCGGCGCTGATAGATCGATCCCAGGATGGAACGAACTGAACCCGCGCACATACGTCCCGCCCGGCAGCGGATTCGCCCAGGCCGCGCCGCCGCCCGGATTGTCCACGTTGCCGCAGCTTCCCGGATCGCCCGGCGCGAACGAGGTCACGAAGCCCTGCCGCGCCCCCGTCCCTTGCTCGACCGTCACGCCCGGATTCCAGGTGATGTCCTCGCCCAGTCCGCCGGGGATGAATATCCAGGTTCCGCTCGGCAGAATCGTCTCCGGCGTTGAACCGCCGATACTGTTGTATTCCGAGTCGATCACGACGTAGGGGTCTTGCACCTGGTACTGTGCCGCCCACTCCGCGATGGTCTTGCTGCCTACCACCTGTACATACACCCCGTCCACGGGCGGAATGTTCAGCACATCGCCAGGGCGCAGCACCAGCACGATCCGGCGTGTATTCGACCAGGCGATGCTCTCCGGCTTGATCTGAAAGCGTTGCGCCACGGTGTAGATCGTATCACCCTGTACCGCCGTGTAATTGATGACTTCGCCGCGCGGCCGCTCTTGCTTGACAATCGTGAACGGGGTGTAATTGTCCCGCTCGATGGCAAGCGGATCGTTATCGACCGCTGCTGCCACCGGTTGGCCCAGCAGCACCGCCGCCGCATCGGGTGGCAGGGTCGGCAGCACGCCGGGGTTCGCCGGGTCGATGATCGCCGTCGGCACGATGACCACCTCGGTTGGAGGTGTCGTGTTTGTCGCCACGGTCTGAGGTGCTTCCGTCGGGGCAGGGGATGGGGCCGGCATCGGCAGCAGGATCAGCAGCGCCGCCGCTGCCGTCAGCACCGCCGCTCCCAGCAGGCTCACGAATCCCGCTCCCCGCCGCCATCCTCCGGTCGCTTCGGATCGGGAATCCAACTGCACCTGACGGATCGTCAGGGATGGATTGGTGTCCGCCAGCGGATCAATCGGCGGTTCTTGAATCGGGTTGGGTTGACCCATTGCACATTCTCCCAAACAGCCAACGATGTCCCCCACCGCCCTGCATCATAACCGCCCACGTCGGGGCTTGGCAAGTCTTGAGCGAGTCTCACCGCCCCGTCCAGGACGGCGGCTGCCGAGTCAGCATCGCCTGAACACCGACCTCGAAATCCTGCGACCGCATCAACTGCGCCTGCGCCCAGCCTTCCAGTTGCAGACCCCGCTCCACATCGAACATCCCATTGATGACCCGCTTGGCATGACTCACCGCCAGTGGAGCCGCCTGTGCCAGATCGTCGATCAGTCCGTCTACCCGCGCCTGGAGGTCCTCCGCCGGAACCAGCCCGTTCAGGATGCCCCAGCGTTCTGCCGCTGCCAGATCGACCAGCTTGCCCGTCATGATGATCTCTTTAGCCCGCCCCGCTCCCACCAGTCGCACCAGTCGCGTCGTGCCCCCTACATCCGGGATGATGCCCAACCGCGTCTCCGGCAGCCCTAACCGCGTCCCCTCCGCTGCGATCCGGAAATCGCAGGCCAGCGCCAGCTCGAATCCCAGCCCCAGGCAGTAGCCGTGCAGCATTGCAATCGTCGGCAGCGCCAGCCTTTCCAGCCGGTTGGCGACCGCCTGGTACGCCTCCGTCAGCGGGAACAGATTCTCCCGCCAGCCTTCGCCGAAATGCTCGGCAGCTTCCGGGAACGCCCCCACGTCGATGCCCGCGCAGAACCCATTGCCTTCTCCCCGCAGCACCACCGCTCGCAGCCCGCTGGCTTTCTCCGCCTCGATCAACGCCGCGTTCAGCGCCGTCATCATCGGCCAGGTGATTGCATTGCGCTTGTCCGGTCGGTTGAAGAGGATTTCCAGCACAGCCTCGTGCCGCCGGGTGACAATCAGATCGGTCATGTTCGCCTCCGGATAGAATCATCCCGCTCCGCGCAGAGCGGGTGTAGTTCGTTTGCAGGCTGAGTGTAGAAGGAAATGGCATCTCCGTCCAATCGCGTCCATCCCGATCTTCGTCTGGGTAGGGACGCCATTCTTGGCGTCCGAAACAAAGCGCCCCCAATCTGAAATACACCCTGACCTCACACCGCCTGAAGACTCAGCGCGGCCGCTGCGAAATGCACCACGCTCCCGGCCAGCACGAACAGATGCCAGAGTTCGTGATGCCCCATGTGACGGTGGAAATTGGGTTTTTCCAGTCCGAAGATGACCGCCCCGGCCAGGAAAACACCGCCGCCGAACAGCAGCAGCGCCACCACATCCGGGGGAATATTCTGCCGCGCTGAGGGTGGAATCAGCAGCGCGAAGCATCCCATCAGTACATAGTAGAGCAGCGAGAAAATGCCCGGCTTCACCAGGAACAGCAGCTTGTAGACCACCCCGCCCAGCGCCATCGACCAGACCACGATCAGCGTGATCCAGCGCCATTCTCCGGTCAGCACGAACAGACAGAATGGCGTATAGCTGCCCGCGATCAGCACATAGATTGCCGCGTGATCGATCCGTTGCAGCCAGAGCAGCGTCCGCTGTGAAGCCTGAACCGAATGATAAATCCCGCTGGCGGTGAACAGCATCACCTGGCTTAGCCCATAGATAAACACCGCCGCTCGCTTCAGCGGATCGCCCCCGGCCAGACTCAACAGCCAGACGATCCCCAGCGCCGCCAGCAGCGCCCCGCCCAGATGGGTTACGCCGTTGACCGGTTCACGCAGCCGCGCCAGGCGTGACAGTTGCATAATCCCTGTTCATGTGCTGATGGAGATACCAAATGAAGAATGAATAATCGTAGGGTCGCCCTGCCGGGTTGCCCAATGATTTGTCCATGAACGTCCTGAATTCCCTCATCCCCCGATTATGTGACCTGCTTCGTGAGTCCAGCATGAAGGCGCGATGTGAAGCCCTCCCAAACCATCAGCCTGTGTTCCGTTGCTTCTCATTCTACGCTCATTCACCCGGCCTAGAATCCAATAATATGGACACACAAAAACCACTTGAACTCACCTTCGACTGTCCCGCATTCACTGGCTCCGAGCGGATGCGCTATGAAATCCCGCCCGGTGGCATCACCCTGACCGGTTATCTCGCCCGCCGCCTGCAAAAGACGGCTCTGCTGCGCGACATCGAGGCCGATATCCGTCAGAATCCCGCCCTCGCGCTCATCAAGTTCGGCTTTTACGCCGCGGCTTCGGCCACCAGTTGGGGGCCTGCCCATTACCAGCCCCGCTTTGAACGTCCCGGCGCGTCCTATATCGAGGAAGACCCCGATACCGGCGCCGAAGTCAGCGTTAGCTACGTCCAGCGCAGCCCGCACTACACCTTCACCTTCGAGGTGCGCTTGCCGGATGGCGGCCTCATCAAAGGGACCGAGAGCATCACCGGGACGACCCTCGGCCTCAAAGGGGTCGGAATGCCCGCGCCTTCGCGTATTGACTATTGGAGCGCGGATCGCAGCTACGCGGCCTCGGCTACCGGCATCATCACCAGCGAACTCGTCCTCAAGCCGCTTCGCCCGACCCAAGTGCGCGGCTATGGTGAACTCCGCCTGACCGACCTGCGCGGCTCCTCCGGCGATGTCACTCTGGATCGTGAAGCCGTACTCCGCGCCGTCGTCCGGGATCGCCTGGAGAATCGCTACCGCACCGCCTATCGCTTACGGTGATGGGATTCATTCGGAGATTTCGGATAAAATCCGCAGGCGGGAGTGGATGGGAGTCGAACCCACCGCGGCCTGCGACGCAGCCCGCCACCGGTTTTGAAGACCGGGGCATCCACCGGGACACAGCCACCCCCATCGAAGTGTTGGCGACCATTATATCGGTTCGCCGATAGGCCGCGCCATATACGTTTTTTATGGTGTTGTTAGGTTTGCGGCTTTAACATAGAATTAGTAAACCCCCTACCTATAGGGGATGGCAGATCGCTCCGGTTGCGGTATGGTAGAATGCGGAAGCGGTTGATCAGGTCAGAAACGTTGGGAAAGCACCATGTCGCTGCATCAGCTTGAAACGGGCGAATTCCAATACGGTTCCTACAAAATCCAGTACGTCGAATGGGACGAAGGCGAATGGAGCGGCAGCGGCTACTGGCTCCGCGCCGTTGTCACCAATCGCCGTCTCCTGGTCTATCCCGAAGTTGAAGATCAGCGCCGCCAGTCTGCCACCATCCCCCGCTCGGAAATCATCAAGGTCTGGAACGTCTCCCTGAAAGGCCGTGACGGGATTTATCTGCGCCTCAATGATGACCGCTGCCTCTACATGCTCGTCGATTGGAGCCAGGGCAGCAAACTGGTTCGGGATATTGAGAAGATGCTGGTTCCCCCCGCCCGTCCGCGCATCACCCCGCGCGTGCTGGCGAATTAGTCTGTCGATAGGCTTGCTCTGATGGTCGCGCAGCTTACCCAACCGAAGAGTCTCGAACTCGTGTTCAAGCAACATGTCCGTCTGCATCCGCATGAGAAGGAACTGGGCGTCTATCAGGTGACGGTCATCCGCCGCGCCGCCTCCGGTTGGGTTCCCTCACCCCCGCCCCTGGATGCGATGGTGACGAATTTCCGCCTCATCCTCCATCCCCAGACCCGGCGGCGTTATCCTGTCGCCAGCATCCCCAGCTTGTTTGTCACCACCATCGCCGAGGTTGAACTCGGCCGCCACCAATGCGTCAGCCTCACCCTCAAGACCGGCCATCAGTTGTATCTGTCGGCCAACTGGGGCGTCGGGGATGACCTCGGCGGCGCGCTCCGCACCATGCTGACCTCTCCGGTCGGCGCGCCCTTCAAGATGCGCCTCGGCCCCGATGACATCCGCCGCATGATCCAGCTCATCGACCGCCTCTGATCGTTACCAATTCTCGTTATTTGCTGTATCTCTGACTGCGACAGTCCATCGTGTCGCGCGTCACCCAGGGCAGCGCCTGATGGAGTTCGTTTTGGGTTGGTACGTGTTCCGGCATACGGACTGACTAAAAGTGCAGTGTGAGAGCGACCAGCGGTCGATATAATCCCCCGAACGCCATGAACGCTGGATGGGAATCGAGGGGGGAAGATGAGTCCGCTGCTGGATACGCTGCTGCGGGTCGCGGCGCTGTTCGCCGGGGCCGCGCTGGTTTACTTCACCGTCATGTCGGCAATACGGACGTTCGTGCTGCCGCGCAGCGACAATGTGTGGCTGACGCGGATGGTGTTCCGCAACGTCATGAAACCCTTCCGATTCCGGGCGAACCGGGCCAAAGATTATGCGGATCGGGACCGGGTGCTGGCGCTGTTCGCGCCGGTGGCGCTGCTGTCGCTGCCGGTGGTGTGGTTGTTCCTGATCGATATCGGTTACACGCTGATGTTCTGGGCAATTGGAGTAGGGACGCTGTACGATGCGTTCAAGGCAAGCGAGTCGTCGCTGTTCACGCTGGGGTTTTTCTTCCCGCTGGATACACCTGTGGCGGTGGCGATGGTGTTCACCGAGGCGGTCATCGGGCTGGGGATGACGGCGCTGCTGATTTCGTATCTGCCGACGATGTACGGCTCCTTCCAGAAGCGGGAAACGCTGGTGACGCTGCTGGAAGTGCGGGCGGACTCCCCGCCTTCCCCGATCACCATGATCGTGCGGGCCTATGGGATTCGCGGCCTGGAATCGCTGACGGAACTCTGGGAAGCCTGGGAGGTGTGGTTCGCGGAAATCGACGAGAGCCATACATCGCTGGCAGCGATCAACTTCTTCCGGTCGCCGCAGCCCGACCGGTCATGGATTACAGCAGCGGGGGCAGTGCTGGACTGCGCGTCGCTGATGACCTCGGTGGTGGATGTGCCACGCACGCCGGAAGCGCAGTTGTGCATCCGGGCGGGATTTGTGGCGCTGCGGCACATCAGCGACTTCTTCCGCATCCCCTACCATGCTGATCCACACTTTCCCGACCAACCGGTCAGCATCAGCCGGGAGGAGTTCGATGAGGCCTGCGCCCAACTGGAAGCGGCGGGCGTGCCGCTGGTCGCTGACCGCGATCAGGCCTGGCAGGATTTTGCGGGCTGGCGGGTGAATTATGACACGGTGCTGCTGTCGCTGAGCGAGCTGCTGATGGCTCCGTATGCCATGTGGTCGTCGGATCGGGGAGTGCAGCGCACTCAGGCCAATGTGTGAGAAAAAAGCCCCCGTTTCATACGGGGGCGCAGCGGGTGAGAAGTCTACCGCTTCAGGATGGCTGACGGCAGTACAGGTCGGGTAATGGAATGGCCGCCCCAGATGGATTGGCCGTGACCATTCCATAGCCGTAGTAGAAGCCATCGTAGATCACCGAGCCATCCCGCGGCGGAACCGGGCGGGTATCGAACAATTCCAAGAAGGGAATGTCGAAGGTGATGCTGTTCGTGCCGGGTGGGGCATTCTGGTAGCTGATCGTCACCTGATCCTGCCCTGGCCCACAGGCCCAGGATGCGAAGAAGGGCGGCGGGTTGGCTTCACGCGGGACAGTGACGGTCTGAGAGGTGCAGCCAACTTGTCCATTCACCAGCGCCTCGACATACCAGGACATCTCGAAGGCCGTGCCGACGTTCCAGAGGTCGAACTGGACGTTGGTCTGGGGCACGCCGACTTCGACCGACCCCGCGCCCACAACCACCAGGCGGTAGCTGGTCGCACCAGGAGCCGGGTCCCAGAAGAAGGTATTCCACCCGAAGGCCAGACCGTCGAGCGGCGAAGTTGCCTTGAAGGTTGTGCAGTCCAGCGGGCCGGACGGTGTCTGCGGCGTGACCGTGGTCGTGGTAGAGGGCTGCCGGGTCACGGGCACAGCGGTCGGCCGCGCCGACTGCTGGTTATCGGGCACGTCGATGGGATAATCGAGGACTTCCGGCGGGATGTCATCGAGCCACTGAAGGTCATCGAGTTCTTGCTGGACGATAGGTTTAGGCGGCGTGAACGGCCCATCGGGTTCAGTTCCATCCTCGGAGAGCGGGACGGTGGACATGAAACCTTCGGGGATGATCTTGCCATCCACTTCAGCCTCACCGCTGATGGTCATGAGTTCCATCAGGTTGTCTTCGGTAGTGCGGAGGGCGATGGTCGAGCCGATGCGAATGTCGGCGCCGTTGGCGGTGATATCCACCGACAGACCATCCGGCCCCTGGACGATGAGCATGGCGGGAGATTCGGTGCAGGAGGGCGCGCCGATGCCGGTCTTGAAGTAGAAGGCCTGCATGGGGGTGCGGCTGTCCTGCTCCAGTACGGGCAGGCTGTCCAGATCGCCGGATGGCGATACCAGATCGCGGCGAATCCAGCCGGGTGAGCGCTCATCATAGACCACGCGGAGCCATTGGCGATCCGGGCTGAGGGCATCCGCGCCGAGGACATCACCAACCTGCACGCTGCCGATGATATTCGATTGGGTGGTGGCGCGGCTGCGGATGTTGGCGTTGACGTTGGAGGTCACATCAATGGGCGGATCGGCAGGCTGGAAGGCTGCGTCAGCAGGCACGGCGTTATCGACGGTAACATCGCCGAGGAGGATGAAGGTGACGGCCTGACCGGGCAGCGAGTTGGGCACATTCGCCTGAACGCTCATCACGGCCACGCCCCACTCGTTGAGCTGTTCGTCCAGTGGCGCAGTGGCGATGGAATCGAGCGCCACCAGATCGGCGCGGTCGGCAGGGCGGCTGAAGAAATCTTCGGCCACCGTCTGGGCGAAGGTGGCATCGACGCGGTTGTAGCCGTAGCAGGCACTGTTGCGGGAGATGCCGCCACAGTTGTCGCCCAGGGTATCGAGGGCTTCGACAACCGTAGCCGGGCAGGACGATGATTCCTGCATGTGGGCAGGGACTCGACCGAGTATGAGCAGCAGGGCGACCAGCACCCCGACTCCCCAGGACATTCGCGTTCGCATTGTTCTTGACCTCTTCTGAAATGAGATACTATAGGCCGCCTGGAAAGCTTGATCTGCTACCCTGCCTCGGCCAACCACTGCTTCAGATAATGTTCAATGCGGGCTTCATTCGATGTCAGGCTCGAAAACTGCTTGTCTGCCACATCTGTGAATCGCGCCAGCACGTCACGGGCGATGCTCTGCTGATCCTCGAAGATGGCAATCGATTGAAACTTGATACTCCACTGCTGATACATGTGCAGATTGATCGTCACGTCACGACAGCGGTCATCACCATCAATCGCAAATACGAACAGAGGCAGATCAGGACGGCGGATGAGGGCATCCACTGCATAAGCGCCATGGCGATCAAACTTGGGATGATGATAGTCGAAGACCAGACGCTGACTCGGGACAACAGATCGCAGGAATACCCGGAAATCGTCCAGAAAAGTCGAGCGGAGCGATTCACGTGACAGGTAGCTGATATCGTTGACGCGGGTGAGAGTCTGTAGAAACGTGAACACGGCATTTCCTAAATCGGCATAGGTGGCCTCCATCCGCAGCTCGCCTTCACGATTTTCGACACCGGACTGCCGAAGCACTTGCTCCGTGATCTTCTGCCGAACACCTTCTTGAAGGACACCCACGTCTGTCCAGTAGCTCAGGTGCATGAAGGTCTCGCCTTCATCGCTCACGACCCAACTTGTCTGGTCATCCGAGGCCTTCAAGACGATGTTGAAGTGATCACCGTCATCCCGAATGAAGGGCGTGGTGACAACAAATCGCTGCTGTCCCTCTGATTCAACGACGACCTGCCGCCCGATGGCACTCTGGATTGACTCACTGAATCCATGAAGGTTCATGTACACGCACTTTCAAAACGGGGGATGTTCTTCAGTTGGGAGAACAAAACCACAATCGGCAATCAAGCAGTCCAATGCGCCCCCGATATCGCTGTAGCGGTTAGTGACTTCAGCATAGGCTTCTTCACGAAAGCCTCGCACCTGGTATCGTTCGCTTGCAAAATGGATATGGAAGTCGCGGAAATGGTTGCCTTCGATCCGGTTCGTATGGGCGTGAGAGCGTCCGTTATAGCGCCGAAGGAGGAATAGTCCCTTTCCAGCGGACTGTTCATATCCCAGTATGGCCGAGAAATCAAATAGGTTTAGATTGCTGGCACGAATGTAGATGATGAACACATCGTTTTCGGTTCCGCTGACCTTCAGTTCACTACGCCGATGAGAGCCAACATCTTTCCAGTCCTTCAACAAGATATCCCGATATTCATCCAATAGCAGCTTGGGCTGCCGAATCAAGGATTCAATGGCTGCATCGGTCAGGACTGCCAATGTTCCCCCCATCCTGCAAGAACCACCTGGAACTCTCCAGGGGACTGCCGAATTCCGGGTCTGTAATGTTTACCGCACACCATCTGACTCCACCCTCGATCAACAGCTAATGACACCTGGCAGTGGGACGGTCGTCCCGGAGGGGTTGGCCGTGACCGTGCCTGAACCCATGCTGGCCGGGCCAAAGGTGCTGAAAGAAGCTGATCCCGGATCGGGCGGGACGGTGAAGCTGGCCGGCGGGAAGGGCGACGGCGTGCCACCGCTGAATGCGAAGTTGATGGTGACGCTGGTTGTCCCGGCAGGCATCCCGCTGAAATCCACCTGGAAGGTGTACAGGCCGGTGCAGGCCCAGTTTACCGTGAAGACGGTGGCCGGCCCGGCGGGAGCCTGCGGTTGGGTGATGGGGGCGCGGGGGATGGACAGCCGCGCCGAAGTGCAGGCCGTCTGATCGCCGGAGAGGGCCAGGACTTCCCAGGCGAAGGAGAAGCCATAGCCGACGGTCTGGACGTTCAGATCGGCGGTGAAGCTGGTCTGCGGCGCGGCGATGTTATACGAGGCGACCAGCGCCCCGCCGCGTTCATCGATGTTGTAGATGTTGAGGCGGTAGGCGGTCGCGCCGGGCGCGGCATCCCAATAGAAGGTGTTCAGCCCGTAATTCAGCCCATCCAGCGGCGAGGTGGCGCGGAACGGGGCGCAGTCCACCGCGCCGGATGGGCCAGGGCCGGGCGAAGAGGGCGGCGCAGGTGGAACCGAGGGCGCTCCGGTATCGACGCCGCACAGGATGGTCAACTGCTGGCCGACCAGGATGCGCGAAGGATCGGTCAGGCCGTTGGCCCGCAGGATGTCGTTGACGCTGGTGCGATAGCGCTGGGCGATGCGGAACAGATTCTCTCCGGCGCTGACGGTGTGGACGATGGTCGTGCCCGTCTCGCAAGCGGCGCTGTCCGGTGAGAGCGGCGTCTCTTCCGGCGCGGGCGTCGGAGTCGCTTCGGGGGCTGCGCCCTCGTCCAGGCGTTCCAGCGCCGCCATCGCGATCTGGATTTCGTCGGTTTCAGTGACGGTCATGTCGCGCGGTTCTTCCCAGTCGCAATCCTCGCCTGGCATCTGGTCGTTGGCCGCGCCATCCATGCCGAGGTCTTGCGGCTCATCCATGCAGTGAGAGGTCATCATGCCTTCGGGGACAGGCATCTCGTCGGGCGTATCCGGGTTCATGACCATTTCGCCGTCGAGGACCATCATGTTCATGGTATCGCCTTCAGGGGACATGTTCATGACGACCAGCGATCCGAGGCGGAAGGTCGCGCCGTTGGCGGTCAGTTCGACCTTGAGGTTTTCCGGGCTGCGGACGGCCAGCAGCGACGGCGTCTGTACGCAGTCGGTTCCACCGGCGCGCGTGCGGAAGAAGAAGGACTGCATCGGAGCCTGACCCGTGCGGGACAGAATGGGCAGATCGTCGAGAGCGGGAATGTCGTTCAGCGCATCGCTTGGCAGCCAGCCTGTGCCCACATCGGCGATGACACGGATGAGTTCGCCGTCTTCGCTGAGGGCGATGGCATTCACGACTGTTCCAGCGGGAATGGTGGTGAGGATACCGCTCTCTGATCCTTGCCCTGCCCGCAGTTCAGCAGCCTCCTGCGTGATAACCGTCACGGGCGGCTGATCGCTGGGCGGCGGGACGGCATTCTCGACTTCAGTATCCCCCATGAGCAGGAAGGTCACAGCCTGACCCGGAAGGGTATCGGGAATATCGGCCTGGATGTTCAGGACGGCGATGCCCCACTGATTTAGTCCCAGATCGGCGGGCGAGGTCTGGAGGCTCTGCAGGGCGTTGAGTTCAGCCCGGTCGGCGGGACGGTCGAAGGGAACGGTATCGACCACATCGACAAAAGTCGCTTCGACCTGATTGAAACCATAGCAGGCCGAGTTGCGGCCCAGATCGCCGCAGCTATTGCCGACCTGGGACAGCGCCAGTTCGACCAGCGCGGGACAGGCGGCATCGCCCGCAGGCTGCGCCATGACCACGCTGAAGACACCGATCACTCCGAGGAAAACAGCAAGGGTCACAATTCGCCGGATGGTCATCGGTGATCACTCCTGAACGGGTCGGACTCGGCGATTTCACTTCGCATTATAGTCGAGATTGCGACCCGCGCCAGAAGTTCGGAGCGTGAATCAAAAGAGCCTGTTCCACGAATGGACAGGCTCCAGTTGAGATGCCAAGGCCCAGACTTGAACTGGGGACCCATGCATTTTCAGTGCATTGCTCTACCAACTGAGCTACCTTGGCGGGTCGAGGGGTACTATAGCAAAGCGCATCTCGATCCGCAAGACTCTTTTTGGGGTGGAGCAGCACCTTACTGCGTGCCGGTCAGTGGCAGCGGCCTCAGAAAATCGGCTTCGTCGCATTGATCGACAACACTCATATTCGTCGCGCTGATCCAAGCTTCGCTATTGAGGTCTCCACGATCACTATCGTTGTACTGAAGATCTATCCGATACCATTTCGTTATCCCTGAAGGAGCATCTGACTGAAGATCAACTTCATCCACAACATAAAAGCATTCGGGGGAGTTCGCATAACGGATATAGTCCAGATTGTCTCCGGGAGTGCGTTGGATCGGTATTGTTATGCTCAGCGCCCTTATGATGAATTGCCCATTGAAGTTGGGAGGAATTCTCTTTGGAGGATCATATCGATTGCAGCCTTCAGACGCGCGAACATCAATTGACCTGACCCAATATGTCCGATCAGATTGATACTTGAACCCTTCAATTTCGGTCGCCTGGTCAACTCGATTTCGGAGACGAATCCGCCACCAGAACGTGTCACCAAGTGGTGCATCTTCTGAGATATCTGTACCTATAACTTCAAAGTATGCGCTGAGGCTCACTGGAATGGGTCGCACAGACTGCAAGTTAACTTCGCCATTTTCAAATGGTGGACTATCAAAGCTCTTGCTAGGATCAATGCGATAGATACTGACTTCGCGCTTGATGGGATCATAATAGGGCAGGAACTTGGAGCGTTTGTCCGTGTCTGGTTGCATTCCAAACCTCGGATCGTATTCCAAAATGCACTCGGATGGCAAAGGTGTCACGGTTGGTTCTGGAGTTGGAGTGAGTGTAGGAGTAGAGGTCAGTGTGGGCAGCGGTGTGGAGGTCGATGTCGGCGAAGGTGTCCAGGTTGCCGATGGGGTATGGGTTGGTGTTGGAGTTAGTGTGGGTATTGGAGTGGCCGTTGCCAGGGTTGCAATGTGCGTTTGCGTGACGCCTAAAGCCACAAGAGTCTGGGTGAGGTTAAAGTCCCGACCGAGGGCTGTAATGGTCTCCTGAACTCCGGTTGCAATGCCTTCCAAAGTCACCAATGCAGAGTTCTGGGAGTCGATATTCTCCTGTAGACGGGTAATCTGGGCAGCCTGCGACTCGATGGTTCCGCCAAGTTGTGCTGAACTCGTCGCTTGGGATGCCTGAACAGCAGCGGCATCTGTCACGATTGCGGGCAGCGGGGCCAGGGCTGTAGCGGTCGCAGCGAGTATCACGCTCGTCGATTGGGCGTCGGCGAGATCGGCGGCTTGAGTCACCTGGGCTGTCATTGTCGCGAAATACCCCGTTACGATCTGGGTGGCTGTAAGTGCCTGCCCCACAATAGCGGCCTGATTGTTCGCTAATGCGAGCTGAGCGGCATCCGCAGTCGCTTGTAAGTCAACAAAATCAGTTTGAACAGCGAATAGTGTGCTTGCTGCTTCTGTCTGTGTAGCAAAGGCGAGGGTCGAGTTTACAATCGTCTGAAAGTCCTCAATAGTCGATTCTCGAGAATCGATGCCTCGTTGAAGACTGTCAATGGTTGATTCTTTTCCAGTGATACCTTCTTGGAGATTTGCTCTCATCACCATTGCTGCTAACAAACCTGCTGCGGTTAGCAATAAGAAAATCAAGACTAAGAACCCTTGTGTTCGTCTGTTAGATTTCTTAGTTGCCTCAAGTTTGTGTGCAGTCTGCTGCAATTGGTCCGTCCGAGACGCGAGTTCCTGCTTGACGACCTCCAGCTGCGAAGCAGTGGTCGTGAAGTCCTTTTCGGCTGATTCCAAACGCTTCGCATCTCGATCCACTTGATGAAGACGTTGAATCAGGTTGTTGATATCTCTTTCGACATTTTGTTCGATTGAAGTATGTACTTGAAAAGCCTGAAGGCGGCTAAGAAATGCCAATTCGCTGTCCAACTCTTGAGGCGTTGGCATCTGCAATTGATCTGAAATCACCACTGGAATAATGGTCATCGAAGGCTGAATCCGGTGCGCCCAGATGATCTCCATGCGAACATAGTCAATTTCGACGCTACTTTCACTCCACGTAGGTTTCTCTTTCCACGTCGAGTTGAGATCCTGCTTCTCCTTGAACAGATTTAGCCATTCTTGGCCCATAATCACTAACATTACGTCTGACAATACGATATGTTCTTTAATGCGGGTGACAAAGTCTCTTCCTGACTCGCTCAATCGGTGTTCAAGGTCGAAGAAGACCCTTTCAGCCCCAAAAGCCATCTTAAGCTCAGAATAGATTCGCCCAGTCATGACCTGAGCCGTCCTGTCGTCTCGTCGGTGCGAGATGAAGATCGTGGGCATTTTGCGCCTCGATTGGCAGAAATGTTTTGTTTTTCGTTTGCAGAGGGGTAGATTATAGTTTGTGTTGGAAATTATGCAAATCGAATCGTAACGTCGTTATCGCCGCCTTTATCTGGCAACGACTTTTCAGCGCCGCGAGGCGGTGAGGGTATAGCTGACCTGACTGGGCAGGCTGCGGTCGGCCAGCGTGACGACGATCCACTGCTGGTTGAAGGCGGCGGTGGCCGGAACGACGATGCTGCCGCCGCAGGACAGCGACGGACGTTCCGGCGCGCCCCAGCGGACGCCCTCCGTGCCCGTGCCGGTGCAGACCAGCGTCAGGTTGAATTCACGGTAATCATCCGGCGTCCCGGCGACGAGGTGCGATACCGCCATCAACACCAGGTCGCGGGGATCGGCGTCGCTGGAAGCAAGCGCATCGCTGACCATCGCCCAGCCATCCCGATCCACATCGAGGCGGAGGGGACCGCCGGCCACAGCGGGCAGCGCCACATCCGGCAGCCCGTCGCAGGCTCCGCTGACCGTCACGACGCTGCCCGAAACCCAGCCGGTCTGTTCCCCGATCTGGACAGGATACCAACCGCTGACATCGTGGCCGCTGACGGGGAGGGTCTGCCCGACCGACAGCCCGCCGATGACGGCGTAATCCAGGGATGGGCCGCTCCGCACATTGACGCTGCCGGCGACGGCACTGCTGGCTTGGCAGGGTAGGGTGGGATTGCTCAAGGGTTGCGCGACTGCCGCGACCGGGATGGCCTGGGGCGTTGAATTGGCGAGCGCGGCCGCTGGCATGGATGACTGGCGGCTGCTGACCATGACCGATAGGAGACCGCCCGCCGTAGATTTCTCCGAGCGGACGGCGACCTCGTAGGTTTCATCGCCAGGGGCGATGGTCAGGGCGGTACTCTGGAGAGTGCCGCCGCTCAGGGTGGCGAAGACCACGCCGCCGCCATCGCGCACTTCGACGGTGTAGTTCATGGCGGGCGTGAGCGTGGATAGCAGCAGGTAGGTCGGACTGTAGGGGTTGGAGTTGAAGCGGTACGACTGGCTGGAAACGGTCAGTGGGAAGCTGACCAGTACAGGGGCATCCGGGGTGAGTACCATGCTCAGGGCAGTCACCTGCGCCCCCTGGCATCCGGCAGCCCCAACGATGACGATCAAAGTCCATAACGTTCGGAGCAGCCAATCGACGTTCCACATGGGACGCGCCTTCTCTTATGCCGGGGGCGGCATCACTATTCATGAATCATCTATTCGCATACTTTCAGCTTATGCAGAGTAGGGCGCATCGCCCCAACGCTGGGCTGATTATCAACCTACGGCCGCTCTGCGGATGGGGTACGCGGGTGATTGCGGCGCATCCAGGGGTGCGGTAACATCAGGGAACATTTGTGCCAAGCGACAGGAAGAGGGATGCTTATGACGCCGGATCGTGCTGCCGCGCTCGCCGCCATTGCCCAGGAAGTGCGTTCGTGCCGCCTGTGCCGCCTGCATGAACAGGCCAAGCAGGGCGTCCCCGGCGCGGGCAGTGCCACCGCCGAAATCATGTTCATCGGCGAAGGCCCAGGCTTTCATGAAGATCAGCAGGGCTTACCCTTCGTGGGGCGGTCGGGGGATTATCTGGAGCGGCTACTGAAGATGATCGGGCTGCACCGCGACCAGGTGTTCATCGCCAACGTGGTCAAGCACCGTCCGCCGGAAAACCGCGATCCGCTGCCGGACGAAATTGCCGCCTGCCGACCGTACCTCGACCGCCAGATCGAGGTGATCGATCCGCTGGTCATCGCCACGCTGGGGCGCTACAGCATGGGGCGCTATTTCCCCAACGGCAAGATCACGCAGATTCACGGCAAGCCGCGTTATGACGATAACCGCGCCTACTATCCGCTCTTTCATCCGGCGGCGGTGCTGCGAAATCCAGGACTGGAAAAAGATATGGAGGCCGACTTCCGGCGGCTGCTGGAGGTGCTGGCCGAGGTCAGGAAGCAGCGCGGGTCGCCGTCAAGCGCCTCTAAGCCGGAGGATGAACCGCCCCAGCCGCCCACGCAGTTGAAGCTGTTCTGAGCAGCTCCCTGAAAAACAGAGGTTCGCTTCCCTCAATAACCGCCTTGGTAGGGACGCCATTCTGCGACCGAAGGAAGTCCCTGATGAATTTTGACGAGCATCTTCGGTAATGAGGATCGTGCTTCGTAGGGGCGGACTAAGGGCGTCCTCGCCCGCATGT
>JAEUQZ010000450.1 GCA_016788965.1 Anaerolineae bacterium
GACCAGCCCGTAGCTGTAGACGCCGGGTTCGACGCGGACGCGGGCCGGTTCCAGCAGCGCCCCGCCCAGCAGGGCATCGGCGCTCAGGGCGGCGGCGTAGGCGTCGATGTGATCGACCAGAGCGGAGAGGTGTGTCCGCAGCCCAGTGCCAGTCGATGGAGCGGCCAGCAGCAGATGGGTGACGGCGTAGGTGAAGGTGCGCGGGCCGCTGCTGAAGGCCGAAGCCTCGAAGCCTTCGCTCCGGTCACGGCTGAGGCCGAGGCTGCGCGGCTCCAACGGCAGGACGACCAGCGCGGGAAGCTGCGCCCGGCTGAGGGTATCGGGCACGGTGTCGAGCGTGAACTTGTAAGGGACGCTGGCGACGGGCAGCGCCGCCAGCGCGGTCAAAGCAGCATGGAAGGTCATGGTGTTCTCCTGAACAGGGATCGGGTGAATGAACCGCCTTAAGATGCGTATTAACGCATTTCAGGCTACGATGGAGGAGGTCTCGGCGCGGCAACCAGTGGGGGCATGATGACGACAGCGAAGCGGTATGATCTGACGATTGACGGGCATCGTCTGGTGGCATTCGGCTACAACGAGGATCAGCCGGGGAAGCCGCTGATTCTGCTGCACGGCATATTGGCTTCGGCCTCGTTCTGGCCGGAGAACGCGCCGGGCGTGAGTCCGGGGCAGCGTTGGTACGCGCTGACTCTGCCGGGGCATTATCCCGCCCGCTGGGCAGAGGGGTTCCGCCGCGAGACGCTGACGGCCGAGTTGATCGCCGATCTGGTGGCCGGGGCGATCCAGCAGCTCTGCGGGGGCCAGCGAGTCTTTCTGGCCGGGCATTCGACAGGTGGGTTCGCGGCGCTGGCGGTGGCGGCCCGGCATCCACAGTTGGTGGACAAGGTGCTGTCGATCAGCGGCTTCGCGCAGGGAAAGTGGTATGGCCCGCTGCGGCTGCTGCAAATGCAGGCGCGGATGGGGCCGATTGGCGAGGTGCTGTTCCGCTTCAACGTGCGGCTGACGATGCTCACGCCGCGGGTGTATACCTACGCCAGCGGGTTGTATGCCAGCGACCGGGGGCGCTACTTCGCCTATCCCGATCTGCGGCAGCACGTTGAACGCCTGTATGCCGATGCCCGCCAGCACGACCTGCATGGGATGGCGCATTACTTCGCGCGGATGCCCGACATCGACATCCGCGATTGGCTGCCGCGCATTCAGGCGCCCACGCTGGCGCTGGCCGGGAGCCGCGACGGGATCGTGCCGCCGGAACAGGCTCGGCTGATCGCGGAGCTAGTGCCGGATGCCCGGCTGATGCTGCTGGACGGAGCCGGCCACATGCCCATGGCCGAACGCCCGGAAGTCTACGAACAAACCCTGCGCGACTGGCTGGGCTAGACGCGCACTGTGACGCGGCGCAGCCGTTCCAGCGCGGCGCTGAAATCCTCCGGCGGGGCGGCCAGCGTATCCGGCTCGCGGATCAGCCAGGCGGCCCAACGCAGCGCCAGGGCGCGGACATCGGCGGCAGGCTGGAAGACGCTGATGGGGGCATTCTGGGCATGGCTGGCGGCGGTGGAGCCGTTGACGCCGCGCAGGACGGTGAGCGTGTTCCCGCTGACGGCCACGACCCGCACATATTCCGAGTCGATCTTCAACAGATGCCCAACCTGGAAGCGCGGCGCTTCCCCGGTCGGATCGGCGGAGGCGGCCGCGCTGACGGTCAGCGATGTGGCGCTGGATGAGAGTGGGTTGTTCTGCACGCTGTCGCCGCTGAACCGCCACATCTCCGCCGGGTGATCGTGCCAGCCCCAGACGCCGCTCACGGTGATGGCCGCCAGCGGCGATCCCGTCCAGACGAAGCCGCTGCTGCCGGTCAGCCGCAGCAGGCCGAACGGGGCTTCATCCGGCACGAAGCGCACATCGGCCAGGGTGATGGCCGAGCCATCGCCGTTGGCGAGGGCGGTCAGTTCGAGCAGGTCGTCATGCAGGAGGAGTTCCTGCCAGCCCGTGAAGGTATGCCGCCGGGCGGCGATGTGCGGGCTGAAGCGGCGGCCGGCCGCCCGTTCGAGGTGGGCGGCGCTGGCCTGGAGCGCGGCCAGCAGGCGGACATCCTCGCTGGTCTGCCCGGCGGTCAGCCCCAGGTGGGCGCGGAGTGAATCGAGCGTTGCTAAGGTGTACATGGGATCACAATCTCCTCTACTCGTGAAATCGGTCAAAGCGATACGATCCAGGCCGCAAACCGACGGAGAGCTTGTAGCCTGGAGCCTAGCGCTGGTGTAGAATTCGCGTTTCGAGATCAGGTGTATCTCGGATTGGGCCAAGACGGACGGGCCTCTAAAGGGACTTCCTTCTGTCGCAGAAGCCCATCCCTACAATCCCGGTCTGGGTAGGGACGCCATTCTTGGCGTCCGGGATTCGCCTTTCGAGATCGACCGGGTTCGTAATCGACGGGAGCGCCGATGGACAAGATCAGGTTGGCCGAGATGCTGGGGCTGAATCCACATGGGAGCTTCCGCATCGAGGCAATCCACGTCGAAAAGTGGGGCAGCCAGCTCACGCTGGACGCGCTCTACGAAGCCCTCCCGCCCGATCCGCCCGCCGCGTTCACTATCGTGCTGGACGACTGCCGCGACCTCCAGTGGCGCGTCTACGCCCACCTCAAACACCCCGAAGATCAAACCCTGCAAACGACCATGCTGGTCAACATCCGCCTGGGAGTCGGCGGCCATCACAAGCCGCTGCATCTGCTGACGGATTCGTTCGGCCTGACGGTCTCCTACGGGGCGCTGACCCTCAAACGCCTGGACGAGTAACCCGCGTCCGAAAATTGCTCCTGGCAGTTTTGAACTGCTGACGCGCCTCATCCGTTCAGAGAGATGGAAAGGAGCGGTGGCGTTGCAGCAGCCTACAGAAACAGACCTGCTCGTGATGGCCCAGGCGGGCGATATGGAAGCCTTCGCCGATCTTCAGGGTCGCCTGGAGCCGGTCATCCGGCGGTATGTCTGGCGGCTGATCGGCACCAGCCTGGAAGAAGAGGACATCGTTCAGGACTCGATGATCGCGCTGTACCTGAACCTGGAACGAGTCCAGCCGGTCGAAAACCTGCGCGCCTATCTTTTCCGCATTGTCCGCAACCGCTGCTATGACCTGCTGCGGAAGCGGCGGCGCTTCCAACAGCTTTCGCTGGATGAAGAGCCGATGGAGGGGTATGCCTCGCTGCTGGAACTGGCCGATGACGACGGCCAACCGGAGGACGCGGCCCACTGGCTGCTGCTCAACCTGGAAGTCCAGGGGGCCATCAACCGCCTGCCGGAGCATCAGCGCCAGACGCTCATCCTCTACGCCGAGGAGAACCTGTCCTATCCGGAGATCGCGGCGGCCATGAATACCAGCGTGGGGACGGTCAAATCGCGGCTGTTCCACGCGCGGCGGGCACTGCGGCAGTTCCTGCACCCGGACACGCTGGCGATGCTGGAAAGCGATCTGGGGATCGGCGGGGGGCAGGCTCAGAATGCGAACCACAGAGGCACAGAGGACACCGAGGAATACCGAGAGCCGGATCACATGAATATCGCGGGAACAGGTTGAAGTGGGAGGAGACGGGATCATGATTTATCACCAGATGCGCGTACAGGCCGATCAGCGTCGTCACGAATTGGCGGCGGAGGCAGAGCGTAACCATCACACCGCACTGGCGGCGGAAGTCCCCGCCTGGTCGGAGCGCCTGATGGAACCCATCGGACGCTGGCTCATCAGCACGGGGAAACGGATCGAGGGCTTCTGCGTCGCGCAGCGCGAGCGCCGCCGGGCCGGGCGGCCGGGCTTCTCGGCGCCGGTGACCTTCCTGCCGCCGCCCGCGGCGGAACCGGCGCCG
>JAEUQZ010000451.1 GCA_016788965.1 Anaerolineae bacterium
TGCAAACGGCGATTGAGCAGAATCACGATAGCAGCGCGGCAGGGGGATGTCAAACCGCAGACGACCAGGAACAGCCCATTGCCGGAAACATTAACGCTGGCGTTTGACCGGATAAACGGAAACACGATACAATGAAGCAATCATTTCGTCGGATTCATTTTGAACCGTCATCCGCCATCTGGGATGGGAGGGAACACCGTGGGTCGTTGGCCGAACAAGTATGTGATTGGCCTCACGGGTAATATTGCTACCGGAAAGAGCGTTGTCCGCCAGATGCTCCAACATCTGGAAGCCTATACCATCGACGCTGACAGCCTGACGCACCGGGCAATGGCTCCAGGCGCGCCCGCTTACAAACCGGTCATCGATACCTTTGGGCAGTTCATCCTCGACGCAGAGAAGAACATCAACCGGGCGCTGCTCGGCACGATTGTATTCTCTAACCCAGGCGCAATGGCGCGGCTGGAAGCCATCGTGCATCCGATTGTCGGAGGCGCGGTCGCCACATTGGTCAGCCGCGCGCCGCAGAAGGTGATCGTCATCGAGGCGATCAAGCTGCTGGAAGGCGATCTGGGCAAGGCGGTGGATGAAGTCTGGGTCGTGGATGCCTCGCCGGAGACGCAGCTCAAGCGGCTGATGGAGAAGCGCAAGATGTCGGAGGCGGAAGCCCGCCAGCGCATCGCCGCGCAGCCGCCGCAGGCCGAGAAGATCAGCAAAGCGGCGGTGGTCATCCATAACGACGGCAACGTGGAAGAAACCTGGAAGCAGGTGCAGGCCGCCTGGGTGAACCTCCAGGCGAAGGTCGCCGGGATGGGTGGCGCGGCTCCGGCAGTCCCGGTCACGCAGCCGCTTCAGCCGGCCGCTGCTCCGCCCGCCGCGCCGGTGGCAGCCCCAGCGGTTCCGGTGGACATCAAAGTCCACATCCGGCGCGGGATGCCCAGCCATGCCGAGGCCATCGCCAACTTCATCAACGCTTCAGCGGCGAAGACGGTCACGCGCATGGACATCATGATGGCCTTCGGGCAGAAGAGCTATCTGATCGCGCAGGATCAGGCCGACCGGATGCTGGGGGTGATGGGCTGGCAGGTGGAGAATCTGATCACGCGGGTGGACGAATGCTACCTGACCCCCAGCGTGCCGCTGGCCCCGGTTGTCGATGGCTTGATCGCCGCGATTGAAGCGGCCTCGCGCGATTTGCAGAGCGAAGTGGCTTATTTCTTCCTGCCGGATACGCTGCCGGCGGATCTGGCGCAGAGTTTCCAGAGCGCGGGTTATGATCTGACCACGGTGGAGCAGATCAAGATTCCGGCCTGGCGCGAATCGGTGCAGGAAATCCTCAGCGAGTACAAGAGCGCCCGCATCTTCAGCAAGAAGCTGCGCGAAGACCGGGTACTGAAGCCGATTTAGGGGAATTGAACCACAATCCCCTGACGGGGAGGCTTTGCACAGACACAGAGAACACAGAGGGTAGAATCACAGAGGCGTCCGAAATGGACGCCTCTGCGTTTGGGGTGGCGGGTTCCGCCAGAAGAACGGCTTAGCCTTCTTCTTCGCGGACGATTTCGATCTTGACGCGGGCGACCAGGGCGGCAATCGCGCCCAGGGCGGCCAGCCAGGGGGCAGCCAGCGCCGTGGCGACGCCAGCGACCGCGCCGACGGTCAGCGAGACCTGGATCAGTTCGCGGTCGTCCGAGGTCTTGATGACCAGTTTGCGGACGTTGCCCTGCTTGACAAGGTCCTGCACCTGATCGACCAACTGGTTGCCGGCGACTTCCAACTGCTCGGTGATGGTCTTGGCGCCATCGGTCTTGGGGGCTGCGGGAGCTTCCGGAGCTTCCGGCGGCTGCGGGACTTTGACTTCATCGCTCATGGTGTTTCCTCCACTCAGAGCCGCCAGCGGCGGCATGCAATGTGATGTACATTTCTCTATACGCACGAAGGGGCGAATCGGTTGCGGACGATTGTATCACCGCACTGGAAGCGCGTATGATACCCCTTGTTCTTCCGTTCTGGCGAGCGCATGTCTAGTCTGCTGACTCCGCCGCGCTCACCGCGCGTGGAACCATCACCTGTTTGGGTTGAGTCGCCAGGGATACGATCACCAGGGCGATGAAACTCAACGGGATGGAGACGATGGCGGGATTTTCCAACGGCACTGGCGCGTTGGCTGCATCCAGCCCGTAGATGCTCCACATCAGTGGCGATAACGCGATTAAGCTGATGGAAGCGATAATCCCGGTCAGGATCGACGCGGTGATGCCTTGCGCGGTGGTCTTCTTCCAGAACAACAGCATCACAATCGACGGCAGATTCGCCGAGGCGGCCACCGCAAACGCCAGCCCTACCAGGAATGAGACGTTGGCATCCTGGAACACGATTCCCAGCAGGATGGCAATCACACCGACGACCACCGCCACGGCTTTGCCGGCATTGACCTGAGTCTTCTCGGTGAATTGCATCCCCATGAAGTGATGTGCCAGATCGTGGACGACTGCGCCGCACGACGCCACAATCAAACCACTAACCGTACCCAACACCGTCGCAAATGCCAGTGCCGAAATGCAGGCAAACAAGATTGTGCCGAAGGTCTGCGCCAGGAGGGGGGCGGACATGTTGCTGCTTTCGACATCCAGCACCCCATTCACCATTGCCCCCATGCCCATGAACAGTGTCAGGATATAGAACAAGCCAATCACTGCAATGGCGACGACGGTCGATTTGCGGGCATCCCGCGGACGGCGAACCGTGTAATAGCGGATGAGGATGTGCGGCAGCGCGGCAGTGCCGAGAAACAGCGCCAGCATCAGCGAGACGAAATCCAGCTTGGACACAAACGTCGAACCTTCATCGATCTTGAAGCGCACGCCGGGGCGCATCAAGCGTTCGCCGGGGGTCACAGTCTGGTACCAAACGGTCACCCGGTCGCCCTCATCGGCGAAGCTGGCGGGCACAAACCGGATTACATCGCTCGACTGAATAACGGACAAGAACTGAAACGCCCCAACACTCTCAAGACTGTCAACTTCCTCGCCATCGACGACCATACGAGCGAAGCTGCCGACCTGGAAGAAGCGGCGATCTTCCTTCGGCGCGCCGTTGTAGAGCAGTGCGCCATCGGCTGTCGTTGTGCGGGAGAGTGTTTCGAGCAGATGAACACTGCCGTCGGCATCAGTGCTCACGCTCCACCAGGTGCGAATGCTCTCTTTTTCCAGCAGGACGAAAAGAACACTACCCTGCTGACGCTGGCGGACGATGGTATAACCGGGGTCATTGACCGCGATCACCGTGCCATCGTCGGCTGCACTGGCGCTGAGGGTCACCAGTTCGTGTGCGTCCGGATTCGGTTGAACCGCTACCCCATTGTTCAGCACCGCGATGACCAGCACAGTTGAGAGAATGACCAGCAGTCCGCCCTTCAAGAACTGGACATAGGTCGTCGATGTCATGCCGGCAGTCGCCACAATCGCGATGACGATGATGCCCACGAGCAGCACGCCAATATGGTGTGGCAGTCCCAGCAGCGGCGTAACCAGTGCGCCTGCTCCGACCATCTGTGGAATCAGATAGCATACCGACACGACCAGCGCGCTGATACCCGCCATGAGCTGAATGCCTTTGGAATTGAACCTGGAGTCCAACGCATCCGAGAGCGTATATTTCCCCAGGCGTTTCAAGGGTTCAGCGACGACAAACAGCGCGACGACCCACCCGGCAAGAAAGCCGATTGAATATAGAAAACCATCGTAGCCATAAAAGGCGATCATCCCGGCAATGCCCAGGAAGGATGCCGCCGACAAATAATCACCAGCAAAGGCGATACCATTGACGAACCAGTGAATTTGTCCACCAGCGGCGT
>JAEUQZ010000452.1 GCA_016788965.1 Anaerolineae bacterium
CATATCGGCTACAACCTGAAAGCAACCGACATGCAGGCAGCTGTAGGCGTCGCGCAGCTTCAGAAACTGCCGGGTTTCATTGAAGCTCGGCGCAAGAACTTTGCCTTTTTGCATACTGCGCTCCAGGACCTTCAGGACGTTTTCATTCTGCCGGAAGCAACACCAGGATCACAGCCGAGCTGGTTTGGCTTTCCAATAGCCCTGCGAGATGAGGCAGCCATAACCCGCGAAGATATCGTCCGCTTCCTAAATGCCCGCAAGATCAGCACCCGCCAGCTTTTCGGTGGCAATCTACTACGGCAGCCGGCTTATCAACACATCGAGTACCGACGTATCGGCCCTCTGATCAACTCAGATCGAGTCATGAATCAGGTATTCTGGATCGGTGTCTACCCTGGCCTTACCGAGCCAATGCTAGAATACATGGCGGATAGTCTCCATGCCGCCGTGGGGAGACGCTGAAAGGAGCAAGAGCATGGTATTGTCTGAGCGAACGCTCCGTGTCTATCAAGACACAGTTCGAAACACCTTTGCATTCCTGAAAGCCACAACGCGCCTGGATGAATTGTATACACGCAGCATTCCGCTCGCGGATCAGGCTGGATACCTGCTGCCGGTATGCGAACTCCATACGACCGACACTCACTTGGTCGAGCGGTTTGCGGCCTGGCGCATAGCACATAAAGCGGCCTTCCCCAGCCAGTTCCCCGTCACGGTCGAAGGTACCGCGCGCTGGCTGCGAAACAACGTTCTAGATGTACCTGATCGAATACTGTTTCTGGTTGTCAATCCGCACGGAGAAGCCATCGGCCATCTGGGTTATGCCAACGCCATCAATGACACCGGCAGTATCGAAATCGACAATGTTGTGCGCGGTGCAAATGACGGCGCCCCAGGCATGATGTCACTGGCAATGAGTGCCTTATTAGATTGGGGCCAGGAATTGTTCGCTCCAGCTGAAGTGTACTTGCGAGTCTTCAGCGATAACACACACGCTATGCAGTTCTACGAGCGCCTGGGATTCGAGCGCGAACGCGACGTTCCACTTCGCAAGCATGTTGAAGGTGAAGTCGTGCGCTTTGTGGAACGAGAACCAGGAGATACGCAGCCTGCCGACAAGTTCTTCACGCGCATGGTTTTCCACGACCCGACGACCCACGACTCGAGCCAGATGATCTTGACCGCCGGCCCATCGATCTCCGCGCGAGAGACCAGCTACGCTTACGACGCCGCCCGCACCGGGTGGAATAATAACTGGAGTGGATACCTCAAGCGGTTCGAAAAAGCCTTTGCCGATTATCTCAGCATGAAGTATGCACTGCCTGTTGCCAGCGGAACGGGTGCGCTGCACATTACCATGCTGGCACTTGGAATCGGACATGGGGATGAAGTCATCGTCCCTGATCTGACCTGGGCAGCGACAGCCAATGCTGTCGCCTACGCCGGCGCCACCCCTGTATTCGCAGACGTGGAGCCAGGAAGCTGGTGTCTCGATGCCGAATCGTTCGAGTCGCTCATCACCGAACGAACAAAAGCGGTCATACCGGTACACCTCTATGGACACCCAGCGCGGATGGATCGGATCATGGATATTGCCGCTCGCCATCAACTGACCGTGATTGAAGATGCCGCACCAGCCATTGGGGCCGAGTTTGAGGGTAAGCGCGTCGGCACATTTGGGCACTATTCAGCCTTCAGCTTCCAGGGCGCAAAACTCCTGGTGAGCGGTGAAGGGGGTATGCTGTTGACGAACGACGATGAGCTGTACGAAAAGGCCTACAAAATCTGGCATATCGGCTCGGTCGGCGGCACATTCTGGTTGGATCGACTCGGGCTAAAGTACAAGATGGCAAACGTGCAGGCTGCCATTGGTCTGGGGCAGCTCGAACATGTCGATGAGATGATTGAGGACAAGCGAAGAATCTTCGGTTGGTACGCCGAAGGGCTGGCCGGTGTTCCAGGCATCCAATTGAATTTTGAGCAGCCATGGGCACGAAGCATCTATTGGATGACAAGCATTGTGCTTGATGACCGCGCCAGGGTCAGCCGAGATGCCCTGAGGGACGAACTCAAGAAGCTGAACATCGACACGCGGCCTGTTTTCCCCGCCATCAGCCAATACCCTTACTGGAATACCCCGCAGAAACCGCAGCCCAATGCCCTCTGGATCAGCAATCAAGGGATTAATTTGCCCAGCGGAGTCAGACTGCGCCGTCCTCAAATTGACTACATCTGCCGGAGTATCCGTAGTGTTCTGAAAGCGAGCTAGAATCGGCCATGAACATCAAAGTATCCGATTATGTGGCGGACTTTATCGCTGCCCAGGGGGTGACCTGCGCCTTCGAGGTCATTGGCGGGATGATTACGCACCTGATCGATTCGATTCACCAGCGGGGAGCTATCCGCTTGGTGAGCGTACATCATGAGCAGGCTGCTGCGTTCGCCGCCGAAGGATTCGCCCGGATCACCGGAGTGCCGGGCGTTGCACTGGCAACGAGCGGGCCTGGCGCAACCAATCTATTGACAGGAATTGGTAGCTGTTACTTCGACTCAACACCTGCCGTCTTCATCACCGGACAGGTGAACCGCGCTGAATTAAAGGGAACTCGACCCATACGGCAGCTTGGATTCCAGGAAACAGACATCGTTTCGATGGCAGCGCCGATCACCAAGAAGACATGGTCCGTTCAAAACCCTGATGAGGTCCCTGCTATTCTGGAAGAAGCTTTCAGATTGGCCCTTGAAGGCCGCCCCGGCCCGGTACTCATCGATCTCCCAATGGATGTACAGCGGACAGTGATAGAGACCACGCCCCCAAAAAAGATCAGTCTGACTTCATCGACGGACAACACTTTGCCAATAGAGGATCTACTGCGAGATTTGCAGCGGGCGCAGCGTCCTTTGATCATTGCAGGAGGCGGCGTTCGGTCAGCGCAAGCAGCGGAACTGTTTCGAGCTACTGTCAACAAACTGCAAGTCCCGGTGGTATTCAGCCTGATGGGCACGGATGTGCTACCCGTGGGATCGCCCCTCCGCATCGGATTGTTGGGGAGCTACGGGAATCGCTGGGTCAACTTGGCGCTGGGGCGCTCGGATTTCCTCCTCGTTGTCGGCAGTCGCCTGGATATTCGGCAAACGGGCGCGGACACCGATGCATTCCGTGGTGAACGGATGATCTATCATGTGGATGTAGATGCGGGTGAAATCAACAACCGTGTTATGGGCTGCATCCCGGTTTATGCCCATCTGGTTCCCTTCTTCGAGCGACTGCTTGCCAGCATCGACGAAGGATATCTGCCGGATTACTCAGCCTGGAAAGCGGAGATTGACGATCTAAGAGTCGCGTGGCCTGATACACACGAACTGCCCGATATCAGCGGCATCAATCCGAACCGCTTGATGCACGCTCTCTCCGCTCATTCCAGCCTGGCAGGAGCCTATGTAGTGGACGTGGGACAACATCAGATGTGGGCGGCGCAGTCCATTGATGTGACAGGCGAACAGCGCTTCCTGACATCAGGCGGCATGGGTGCGATGGGCTTTTCACTGCCCGCAGCCGTCGGCGCAGCCTTTGCTTTGGTTCCTGCGCCTGTCGTTGTGGTCGCAGGAGATGGCAGTTCTCAACTGAACATCCAGGAACTCCAGACCGTTGCGCGTAACCAACTCCCATTGAAGATGATCGTCCTCAATAATCGCAACCACGGCATGGTCAGGCAGTTCCAACAGAGTTACTTCGATGAACGATACCCCTCGACCTTCTGGGGCTATTCCGCGCCCGATTTCAGCCGCGTGGCTGATGCCTATGGCATCCGCTCAATGACGGTCGAATCAGAAGGTGATCTGGA